>DATEKP010000335.1:0-3647 GCA_035277405.1 Allostellaceae bacterium
GGGGCAGGGGACGCCGCCGGCTCGGTGCCGGCCGGCGCCGGCCGGCGGCGCCAGCGCAACCCCAACAGCGCGATGACGACGAGACCGCCGACGAGCGTCGCGCCGAGGATCGCGAAGGTGCGCCGGTCGGTGCGGCTGCGCGCCGCCGCGTCGGGGTCGTAGACGAAATCTTCGGCGTCGGCGGTGCGCAACAGCGCCCCGGCCCCGGTCATCGCCCGCTCGATGCGATCCCAGCGGTCCGGATTGGAGTGGCCAAGCGCGACCTCCGGGTAGCGCGCGAGGCGCCGCGCCAGATCGGCCTGGTAGCGGGCAAACCCGGCCGCGTCGGCAATCCCCGGCGGGTGCGCCAAGCGCGCGATCATCAGCCCGGCGATTTCGTCCGGATGCTGCAGCGCGTAGTCCCAGCCCTTCAGCGAGGCGGCGCGGAACCGCTGCACGGTCTGCGGCTCGCGCTCGGCGAACTGGCGCAGCGTGAACAGCGTGTCGCCGTAGAACTCGACGCGATAGTCCGCCGGATCGAACGATTTCACCGCGACGCCCTTTTCGTGCGCGCGCCACGGCAACTCCCAGGCCGAGCCCGGCACCGCGTCGACGCGACGGTCGGCGAGCGCGGCGAGGCCCTGGCCGGGATCGAGCGGCACCGATTGCAGCTTGTCGGGGTCCAGCCCCTCGGCTTTCAACGCCGTCGCCAGCTCGATGTCGAGGATGTTGCTGGCCGGCAGACGCCCGATCTTCGCCTTGGCGAGCGCCGCGGGCGAGGCGTAGTCGGCGTCGGCGCGGTAGTAGACCCGCGTGCCGCTGCGCTGGAAGATCGGCGCCAGCAGCAACAGCGGCAGGCCCTGCCCGCTGCGCACGACAAGGTCGGCGGTGCCGGTGCCGAACGCGGCGCGCCCCTCGGTCACCTCGCGAACCGCGTCGATCGGCGTCTCGCCGAGCCCGGCGTCCGGCTTGATGTCGATGTCGAGGCCGGTGTCGCGGTAATAATTCTGCCACAGCGCCGCGTAATAGCCGGCGAACTCGAACTGCGGCGGACCGTTCAGTTGCAGGATCAGCTTGTCGGCGGCTCCAGCGGCCTGCGCCGCCGCCATCGCCGTCACCAGCACCGCGACGGCCAACCATTTCGACATCGCGCCCCCCGGCTCGCGCCCGCCCTTGCCCCGGCCGGCGCCGCGCCCAGTGTAGCCGATTATCGCCGCCCTCTGAAACCTCAGTGGTAGCCGATATCGCCGCGCACCTTGCCGCGAAACACCCAATACGACCAGCCCGTGTACATCAGGATCACCGGCAGCAGAAACAGCGTTCCGACCGCGAGGAACGCCTGGGTCTCGACCGAGGAGGCCGCCTCCCAAAGCGTGAAGCGATAGGGCACGATCATCGGCCACAAGCTGACCGCGACGCCGAGATAGGACAGCGCGAAGAGGCCGATCGCGGCGGCGAACGGCGCCGCCTCGGCGCGGTTGCGCAATGCCCGCCATTCCCAGAGCGCGATCATTGCCGTGACGATCGGCACCGGCCATAAGAATCCGATATTGGGCCAGGAAAACCAGCGCTGCGCGATGTAGGGCTGCATCACGGGGGTCCAGACGCTGACGATGGCGATCGCGACGACGACCCCGACGAGGCAGCGCAGCGCCATCCGGCGCGCCCAGTCCTGCAAGTCGCCCTCGGTCTTCAGGATCAGCCAGCCGGCGCCGAGCAGACCGTAGCCGAACAGCAGCGCCACCCCGGTAAAGACCGAGAACGGCGTCAGGAAATCCAACGAGCCGCCGGCGAACTCGCGGCCGTTCGTCTCGAAACCCTGGATGAACGTGCCGAGCACGACGCCCTGGGCGAAGGTCGCGAGCGCCGAGCCGTAATTGAACGCGTGGTCCCAGAATGTGCGCCGCGGCGTGTCGCGATAGCGGAATTCGAAGGCGACGCCGCGGAACACCAATGCCAGCAGCATGACGAGAATTGGGAAATATACCGCGGGCATGATGATCACGAAGGCCAGCGGAAACGCCGCCAACAACCCGAGCCCGCCGAGCACCAGCCAAGTCTCGTTGCCATCCCATACCGGCGCGATCGAGTTCATGACAAGGTTGCGCGCCGCGAGGTTTGGCGCAAACCCGTAGAGGATACCTACGCCAAGGTCGAATCCGTCGAGCAGCACGTAGAAGAAGACGCCGACCGCCAGGATCGCGGTCCAGATCGGCACGAAGTCGAAGATCGGCGCGGTCACGGCGGCGTCCCGCCTCCGGCCGGCGGCAACGCCGCGACTGGGTGCTGCGGCCGGCCGCTCTCGATCGCCTCTGGCTCAAAGGTCGGCTCCTCGGGGCCGCGCCGCACCAGCCGCGCCATCATCGCGATGCCAGTCGGGAACATGATCAGATAGACGACGCCGTAGCCGATCAGCGAGATCAGCACATCGCGGCCCGAGAGCGACGGCGAGACAGACTGGGCGGTGCGCAGCAGGCCGTAGACCGTCCATGGCTGGCGGCCGACTTCGGTTGTCGTCCACCCGGCGAGCACGGCGATAAAGCCGAGCGGCGACGCCAAGACGCACAGGAGCCAATACCAGCGCGCGGTCAGCAGCAGCCGGTCGCCGAGGCGCAACAGACCGCCCGCCGCGACCAGCGCCAGCAGCAAGAGGCCGATGCCGACCATGAGGCGGAAGGCGAAGAACGGATAGATGACCGGCGGCCACTGGTCGCGCGGAAAATCCTTCAGGCCATGCACCGTGCCGTTCGGGTCGTGCGTCAGGATCAGGCTGCCGAGCAGCGGGATCTCGATCGCGTAGCGGTTGGCGGCGGCCTCCTGGTCGGGGATCGCGAACACCGTAAACGGCATGCGGCTGGCGGTCTGCCAATCGCCCTCGATCGCCGCCACTTTCGCCGGCTGATATTCAAGGGTGTTGAGGCCGTGCAGGTCGCCGAGCACGATCTGCAATGGCACCAGCACGGTCAACAGCCACAGCGTCATCGACGCCATCGTGCGGCTTTCGTCGAGGAAGCGGTCGCGGCGCAGGTACCAGGCGGCCACCCCGAGCACGACGAGACCGGTTGTGACGTAGAAGGCGACGACCGTATGTGCGAAGCGGTAGGGGAAGGACGGGTTGAAGATGACGGCGATCCAGCTCGTCACAAAAAACCGCCCGTCGCGGATCGCATAGCCGGCGGGCGTCTGCATCCAGCTGTTGGTGGCGAGGATCCAGAACGTCGAAAACAGCGTGCCAGCCGCGACCATGACCGCCGCAAAGCAATGCACCGGCCGCGGCACCAGCTTGCGGCCGAACAGCAGCACGCCGAGGAACGTCGCCTCGAGGAAAAACGCGGTCAGCCCTTCGTAGGCGAGCAGCGGGGAGATCACATTGCCGGCGACGTCGGAGAAGCGGCTCCAATTGGTGCCGAACTGGAACGGCATGACGATGCCGGACACGACCCCGAGCCCGAACGAGATCGCGAAGATCCGCAGCCAGAACGCCGATATCCGGAAATAGACCGGCTCGCCGGTGCGCCAATAGCGCCATTCGAGCAGCGCGATGTAGCAGGACAGCCCCACCGTGAAGGCCGGCAACAGGATGTGCAGCGCGATGACCCAGAAGAACTGGAGCCGCGACAGCAGGACCGGGTCGAGGCTCACCGTTTTTCGCCTCCAGGTTCGATCTG
>DATEKP010000336.1:0-5277 GCA_035277405.1 Allostellaceae bacterium
CCGGCCGCCGCCTCGCCGCCGCGCTGGCGCGCGCCGCGGAAATCGCCGACGAGGATGTCGCGATCAACCGCGCGATCGGCGGGCACGGCGTCGGCCTGATCCGCGCGGCGGCAGCGAAAGGCGGGCGCAGGCCGGTGCAGATCCTGACGCATTGCAACGCCGGCTGGCTCGCGACGGTCGATTGGGGCACCGCCTTGGCGCCGGTCTATCGCGCGCATGATGACGCCATCGCCGTGCATGTCTGGGTCGACGAGACCCGGCCGCGCAACCAGGGCGCCGGGCTGACGGCCTGGGAACTGGGGCAGCACGGCGTGCCGCATACGGTCATCGCCGACAATGCCGGCGGCCATCTGATGCGGCATGGCGAAGTCGATCTGTGCCTCGTCGGCACCGACCGCACAACCGCCGTCGGCGATGTCGCCAACAAGATCGGCACCTATCTGAAGGCACTGGCAGCGCACGACAACGGCGTGCCGTTCTACGTCGCGCTGCCGTCGCCGACGATCGATTGGGGCATCGACGACGGCGACCAGATCCCGATTGAGCGGCGCGATCCGCGCGAGGTCACCCACATCGCCGGCCGCGCCGAGGATGGAAGCCGCGTCGAAGTGCGGCTGACGCCGGAGGACAGCCCGGCCGCCAATTTCGCCTTCGACGTGACGCCGGCGCGGCTCGTCACCGGGCTCGTCACCGAACGCGGCGTCTGCCCGGCCTCGCGCGAGGGCCTGCTCGGGCTGTTTCCCGAACGGCGCCGCGCGGCGTAGCGACCGCCTAAAAATACCGAGAGGGAAGCAGACATGACCAATCGGCGCGCACTGCCACATCCCGGAAGCGACGGCGCTCGCCGGCTACAAGGAGAATTTTCCCTCGCTCGTCATCGGCTCCGACCGCATCAAGGTGATGGACGAGCAGGGCATCGATATCGAGGCGCTGAGCATCAACCCGAATTTCTGGGACAAGGCCTAGCGCGATAATCTTTTTCCGTCATTCCCGCGCAAGCGGGAATCCAGGGCGAGCGACGCGCGGTTGCCCCTGGGCCCCCGCTTGCGCGGGGGTGACGATGCTCTTCGGTTTCACTGAACCCAGTCGAATCTGATTCTGAGGCCGCCGTGACCGACAACTGGATCGAGACCTATCGCGGCACGGTGCCGCCGTGGGAATGCGACGTCACCGAGCATTTCACGATCGCCTACTACTTCGATCGGCTGGAGGAGGCGCGCCGCAACCTCGCCGACGCGCTGGGCCTCGGCGAATTGCTGCGCGGCGGCGGCTTCGCGCGGCGGCTCGACGTGCGTTTCGCCCGCGAATTGCGCGCCGGCAGCAGCTTTCATGTCGCCGGCTCCGTGCTCGCGGTCGAGGACGGGCTACGGCTCGGGCACCGCTTCGTCGACTCGGCGACCGGCGAGACCGTCACCTGGATTGCCGAGCGCTGGGAATTGCCCGCCGGCGCGCTGTCGCCGGAGCGCCAGGCCGCGCTCGCCGGCCGGCTCGCGGCTTGGAAAGGCCCTGCAATCGAGGATCGCGCCGAGCCCGGCGGCGAAGCCGGTTTCATCCCGACCGCGCGCGGCCGGGTCAAGCCGGGCGATCTCGATGCCGAGGGCCGCTTCGGCCTCGCCGCGATCGTCCACCGCCTGACCGACGCTTGCCTGCAGGCGGCCGCGGCAATCGGCATGGACGCCCAATTTCTCGAAAGAGAACGCCGCGGTTTTTCGACCTTCGAGCTGGCGCTGACCTTGGCGGGCGCGCTCGCCCTCGACCGGCCCTATCTCGTCGAGAGCGCCGTCGCCCATCTCGGCAATTCCTCGCTGCGCCTCTTCCACCGCATGCGCGACCCGGAGAGCGGCGCCGAGGTGGCGCGGCTCGGCCAGTTCGGCGTCAATCTCGACCTCGAGGCCCGCCGCCCGGCGCGCTGGCCCGACGATATCCGCGCCCGCGCCGAAAGGCTCGTCGTCCCGACGCGGTAATTCCCCCGGCGGCGTTGCGCCGGCGGCGGCTTTCGTTATAGTGCGCGGCTTCCCTTGCCGGCGGCGGGCGTGGCGCCCGTGCCGGCTCGATCCGAGCAGCATTCGCGCGCCGGGTCATCGATCAGCCACAAGGGACGGAAAAGGATGCCGCTGTACGAGAACGTCTTCATCGCCCGCCAGGACATCTCGGGCGCCCAGGTCGATGCGCTGGCCGACAGCTTCACGCAGCTGATCGGCGAGCAGGGCGGCGAGGTCAAGAAGCGCGAATATTGGGGCCTGCGCAACCTCGCTTATCGCATGAACAAGAACCGCAAGGGCCACTACGTGCTGTTCAACATCGAGGCGCCGCCGGCGGCGATCGCCGAGCTGGAGCGCACGATGCGCATCAACGAGGACGTGCTGCGCTACCTGACCTTGCGCGTCGACAAGCACGAGGAAGGCCCCTCGCCGGTCATGCAGAGCCGCGGCAGCCGCGAGGATCGGCCGCGCCGCGACCGCGACCGCTACGAGCCGCCGCGCGAAGAGGCGCCCGCCCCCGCTCCGGCCGCCGCGCCGGCCGAAAAGGTGGAGGCGTAAATGGAAGGGCAGAGCGGAGGCTCTGCGGGCCGCGCCGCGGCGGCGGCTCGGCGGCCGTTCTTCCGGCGCCGCAAATCCTGCCCGTTCTCCGGGCCGAACGCGCCGAAGATCGACTACAAGGACGTGCGCCTGCTGCAACGCTTCATCTCGGAACGCGGCAAGATCGTGCCGAGCCGCATCACCGCGGTCTCGACGCAGAAGCAGCGCGAGCTGGCGCGCGCGATCAAGCGGGCGCGCTATCTCGGGCTGCTGCCTTACATGGTGAAGTAGCAAACCGCAGGTTCAGGGCGTGATCTGTCGGCTTCGATTACCACCCGTCACCCCCGCGCGATCCCCGGATCAAGTCCGGGGCGGGGTCCAGGGGCGACCGCCTGTCGCTTGCCCTGGATTCCCGCCTGCGCGGGAATGACGTTCCATTTGTGCCGATAAGGCGCAGCTTGCTGTACTCCCTCACCCAGCCTCGGGTAAGGCTCGGCGGTGCCTCGCCCACCCTTCGCAACCCTCTCCCCCACTGGGGGAGAGGGAAGGGTGAGGGGGACTCGTTGAAATGAGCCGCCTCGCCACCGCCGCCGTCGCGATCGCCTGCGGCGCCGGCGGCGCCTGCTTTTACCTGGCGTCGGAGCTCGGCACGCCGGGGGCGGTGATCCTCGTCTATCTGACGCAATTGCCGCTGTTCGTCGCCGGCCTGTGGCTCGGCGCCGGCGCGGCGGCGCTCGCCGGCGCCGTCGGCTCGCTGGTGCTGCTGGCGGCGAGCGATGTCATGGCGGCGGCGCTGTTCGCCGGCATGAACGCGGTGCCGGTCGCGGTGCTGGTGCGCCAGGCGCTGTTGGCGCGGCGGCGCGCCGACGGCTCGGTCGCATGGTACCCGGCGGGCCACCTGGCCGCCTGGCTGACGGCGTTCGCCCTCGCCGGCATGGCCGCGGCGCTGCTGCTGTTCGGCGGTCCGCACGGGCTGCAAGCGGCATTGCGCACCTTGGTCGAGGAAGTGCTCGACCGCATCGTTGTGCGGCCATCGCCGGAGCGCGGGGACATCGCGGCCGGGCTGGCGCTGGTGATCCCCGGCATCATCGCGGCGTCGTGGATGGTCATGGCGGTCGCCAACGGCGCGCTGGCCCAGGGCGTGCTGGCGCGCTTCGGCGCGAGCTGGCGCCCGTCGCCCGATATCGCCGGGCTTGGCCTGCCGCGCTGGCTGCCGGCGGTGCTCGCAGGAGCGGCCGCGGCGACGATCTTCGCGGGAGCGCCGCGCTTCATCGGCGTCAACGTGCTGATCGCGCTGACGGTCCCGTTCTGCCTCGCCGGTCTGGCGGTGCTGCACGCGGCGGTGCGGCGGCTGCCCAACCCGCCGCTGGCGCTGGTCTTTTTCTACGCGATGGCCGCCATGTTCGGCTGGCCGTTTATCGCAGCGGCGGTGCTCGGCCTGTTGGAACCCTGGCTCGGGCTGCGCCGCCGCCTCGCACCACATGGAGTCGTCATCGATGGTTGATCTGATACTGCTGGAACGCGTCGAGAAGCTCGGCCAGATGGGCCAGGTCGTCAAGGTCAGGCCCGGCTACGCGCGCAACTACCTGCTGCCGCAGAAGAAGGCGATGCGCGCGACCAAGGAGAACCTGGCCTATTTCGAGACCCAGCGCGCCCAGCTCGAAGCCAACAACCTGGAGCGCAAATCCGAAGCCGGCGAGGTCGCCGAGAAGCTCGAAGGCGTCACCGTCGTCGTGATCCGCCAGGCCGGCGAAAGCGGCCAGCTTTACGGCTCGGTCGCGGCGCGCGACATCGCCGAGGCGGTCACCGCCGCCGGCTTCACGGTCGACAAGCGCCAGATCGTATTGGAGCGCCCGATCAAGACGCTGGGCCTGCACCCGGTCCGCGTCATGCTGCATCCCGAAGTCGGCGTCACCGTGACCGCCAACGTCGCGCAATCGGAAGAAGGCGCGCGCATGCAGGCCGCCGGCATCAACCCGCTCGAGGAGCGCGAGGAGGACGAGGAGGAGCAGCCCGCGGAGGGCGAACCGACTGCATAAATGCGTCGAGGAGCGCCGGCGTCCCGCCGGCTGCCGGCCCGAGGCCGGCGCTCCAGGTTGAACCCGGCTTGACGCCCGTGCGGCAACCTGTCGATAATCGCGCGATCCAAGGGGTGCCCCCGAAGGGGCTGAGAGACCGCTGGGCCGCGGAAAACCCTTCGAACCTGATCCGGGTCGTGCCGGCGTAGGGACAGGAACCGCTTCGGCGAACGCCGTTTCCCACATCGCGAGCGATCCGGGTTGTCGTGCCGCAACGGAGACGACCATGCCCGATTCCGCCCCGCTCAACACCCCGGTGCCGGACGTCACGACCGGCCCGTTCCCGTCCTCGCGCAAAATCTATGTCGAAGGGCGGCGCCATGCCGACCTCCGCGTCGCGATGCGCGAGATCGACCTGACTCCGAGCGCCGGCGAGACGCCGGTCAGGGTCTACGACACCTCCGGCATCTATTCTGATCCCGCCGCGGCGACCGATATCCGCGCCGGTTTGCCGGAACTGCGCCGCCAATGGATCGTGGCGCGCGGCGATGTCGCGGAGATCGACGGCCGCGAGATCAAGCCCGAGGACAATGGCCTCCGGCGCGGCGAAGCCGGCGCCGTGCCGGTGTTCAACCGCGCCGGCCGCAAGGTGCTGCGCGCGAAGGCAGGCGAGGCGGTGACGCAGATCGCCTATGCCCGCCGCGGCATCGTCACGCCGGAGATGGAATATGTCGCGATCC
>DATEKP010000337.1:0-4513 GCA_035277405.1 Allostellaceae bacterium
CGCGCAGGATTTGCGGGATGCGGTCGAGCGTCTCCTCGGGGGTCGAGAGCGGCGGCGACAGGCACAGCGTATCGCCCATCGCCGGCTCGGCGCTGCCGGGCCGCGCCCGCACCAGCAGGCCGCGCGCCATCGCCTCGCGCGCCACCTTGACGCCGAGGCCCAGCGCCGGCGCCTTGGTGCTCTTGTCGGCCACCAATTCGACGCCGCACATCAGCCCGAGGCCGCGCACTTCGCCGACATTCGGCAGGTTGTAGAGTTCTTCGAGCCCGGCCAAGAGCCGCCTGCCCTGCTCGGCCGAGCGCTCGACGAGATGCTCGTCCTCGATGATCTCGACGTTGCGCAGCCCGACGGCGCAGCACACCGGGTGGCCGCTATAGGTCGCGGCGTGCATGTAGCGGCGGTCGAGCGGCGCCGACAGGATCGCCTCGTGCACCTTCTTTGACAGAATGATGCCGCCCAATGGCAGATAACCGCTCGTCACGCCCTTGGCGAACGACACGATGTCGGGTTCGACGCCCCAATGGCCGAGCGCGAACCAGCGGCCGGTGCGGCCGAAGCCGGTGATCACCTCGTCGGCGATCAGCAGGACCTCGTACCTGTCGCAGATCGCCCGCAGCCGCGGGAAATAATTCTCCGGCGGCACGATGACGCCGCCCGCCCCCATCACCGGCTCGCAGATCACGGCGGCGACGGTCTCCGGCCCCTCGGCGAGGATCGCCTTCTCGACCGCCGCGGCGGCGCCTTCGCCGGCGTCGCCGTCGCCGCGCCAGCGATACGGGTAGGGCGGCTCGACCTGGACGAAGCCCGGCACCAGGGGGCCGAACATCTTGTGGTAGACCGCCATGCCGGTCGCGCTCATCGCCGCCATCGTCACGCCGTGATAGCCGTGGAAGCGCGAGATGATCTTCACCTTGTCCGGCTTGTCCTGCACCTTCCAGTAGTAGCGCGCGGTCTTGAACGCCGACTCGTTCGATTCGGCGCCGGCGGTCGTGTAATAGACCGCCGAGCTCGAAGGATAGGCGTGGCCGACGATCTTCTCGGCCAGCCGCACCGCCGGCTCGTTGGTGGCGCCGACATAGGCCGAGGCGTAGGCGATCTTTTTCATCTGGCCGGACGCGGCGTCGGCCAGTTCGCCGCGGCCGTGCCCGACATTGACGTTCCACAGGCCGGCGAGGCCGTCGATGATCTCGCGGCCGTCGTCGAGCTTGAGGATGGCGCCCCTACCCTCCTCGACCAGCAGCGGCGCCTTGTGCTCCTCGGGATGGTGCAGCGGGTGCACCAGGAAACGCCGGTCGCTTTCGAGCAGCTGCGTCGTGCCGTCCATGTCGTCCTCCTTTGACCTGCCGTGTTCGGTCGTCGATGCGATCCCGCATCGGTTTTGCATAATTTCCCTCTCCCCCCGGTCACGGGGGGAGAGGGCGGGGTGAGGGGGTCCTCGCCACGGCTTCTAGGGTCGCCTCAATGGAATGCGGACCGCTCCGTTTGTCTCGTTGCGCCGCCCCCTCACCCTACCCTCTCCCCCGGCCGGCGGGGGAGAGGGGAAGAGGGTGGCGATTTGGAGAAGATCCATAACCATCATCACTCTGCGGCCAGCGGCCGGGAGGCGGGGGCCGGCGGGGCGATCGCGCGGTCGTGGGTCAGCGACGGCACGGCGCGGCGCGCCTCGGCGATTTTCGCCGGGTCGATGCGGGCGGTGACGAACCCCGTCTCCTCGCCGCCATCAGCCAGCACCTCGCCCCACGGATCGACGATCAGCGCATGGCCGTAGCTCTTGCGCCCGCCGGGATGCTCGCCCGCCTGCGCCGGCGCGAACACGAATGCGCCGTTCTCGATCGCCCGCGCGCGCAGCAGCACGTGCCAGTGCGCCCGCCCGGTCGGCACCGTAAAGACGCTCGGCACGGCGAGGAAATCGGCGCCGGCCTGGGCCAGCGCGCGGTAGAGGTGCGGGAAGCGGACGTCGTAGCACACGCTCATGCCGAGCCGGCCCCACGGCGTCTCGGCGATCACGGCCTGCGCGCCGGGGCGATAGGCGTTGCTTTCGCGGTAGCTCTCGCCGTTCGGCAGATCGATGTCGAACATGTGGATTTTGTCGTAGCGCGCGGCGATCTCGCCGTCGGCATCGATCAGCAACGAACGGTTGGCGAGCCGGCTGTCGCCCGGCACGGCACCGGGTTCGCCGGCCGGATCGATAACCAGCGAGCCGAGCAGCAGCCAGCAACCGAGTTCGCCGGCCAGCTCGCGCATATGGGCGAGGAACGGATCGGTGGCCTCGGGCCGCGCGGCGTCGCGGCGGCGCTGGCCGCTGGCGATCAGGTTGCTGGCCTCCGGGGTCATGACGAAATCGGCGCCGGCGTCGCGCGCCCGCCGCACCAGCTCTGCAACGAGCCGTAGATTGGTCTCCGGCTCGGGGCCGGCAGTGAATTGCAGGCAGGCGGCGGTGAAGGGCAGGCTCATGGGTGAAGCCCCAATTTCGCGTCGAGCTGGCCGGCGCGGTCGAGCGCCGCCAACTCGTCGCTGCCGCCGATATGCTCGCCGTCGATGAAGATTTGCGGCACGGTGCGGCCGCCATGGGCGCGCTCGATCATCTCGCCGCGGCGGCCCGGCTCTTCGTCGAGATCGACCTCGATATAGGCCACCCCCTTTTTCTTCAGCAGGGCGCGGGCGCGCGCGCAATAGGGGCACCACATCGTCGCGTAAATCTCGACCCGAGCCATCGCCGCTCCGCGTCAACCGTGCCGTTCGCCGGCTCACATATGGCGCACCCCGAGCCGCCGCGCAAAGCGGATTTGCGACGAGCCGTCTGAGCATCGTCCGATGCCGAATTGGAAACGTCATTCCGGCGCAAGCGGGAATCCAGGGGAAGCGAGCAATGGCCTCCCCGGACCACCGCTTGCGCCGGGGTGACGAGTGCCGACGGAATATCTAATCGTCCGCCGCGGCGGGCACGGGCCGGCGGCGCGGGCCGCGCACCAGGAGCAGCAGCGGTAACGACACCAGGATCACGATCAGCATCAGCGCGAAATCGTCGATATAGCCGATCATCGCCGCCTGCCGCGTGATCTCGTGGTTCAGCGCGGCGATGCCGTGCGCCGTGGTCAGGTCGAACGGTGCCGGCATCACGGGCGCCTGCGCCAACGGATTGTCCGGGCGCAGCCACTCGACGAGCCGCGAGTGCACGATCTGCGTGTTCTGCGTCAGCTGGGTTTCGAGGATCGCGATGCCGATGCTGCCGCCGAGCATGCGCATCAACGCGCGCATCGCCGTGCCCTGCGTCAGGATGTGGTGCGGCAGGCCGGACAGCGCGAGTAGGTTGAGCGGCACGAAGGTGCAGCCGAGGCCGAACCCCTGCGAGAACCCGGCGAACAGGATCGGCCACGACCCCATCAGCAGCGAATATCCGGTCATCTGCCACAGCGAGGCGGCGGTCAGCAGAAAGCCGACCAGGATGAAGACGCGGTTGTCGATCTTGTCGATCAGCCGGGCGACGATGAACATCGCCAGCATCGTGCCGAGACCGCGCGGCGCCATCATCCAGCCGGCGTCGAACACCGGATAATTCATCAGCACCTGCATCATCGACGGCAGCAATGCCAGCGTGCCGCTGAGGATCATGCCGACCCCGAACATCAACACGCTGCCGGCAACGAAGTTGGGGCTTTTCAGCAGATCGCGATTGACGAACGAGCGCTCGTCCGCGGTCATCGTGTGGACGACGAGCAGGTAGAAGCACAGGGCCGCGACGGTTGCCTCGATCCAGATCTCGGTCGAGTGGAACCAGTCCTGCAATTGGCCGCGGTCGAGCATCAGTTGCAGGGAGCCGACAGCGATGCTGAGGAGCGCAAAGCCCAGGCCGTCGAACGGGTCGCGGCGCAAATGGCCGGACGGGCGGATGAACGCCAGGATGCCGAGCGCGCACAGCGCGCCGACCGGCAGGTTGATGTAAAAGCACCAGCGCCAGTCGAAGTTTTCGGTGAGCCAGCCGCCGAGGGTCGGGCCGACGATCGGCCCCATCATCGCGCCGGTGCTGAAGATCGCCATCGCCTGGCCGTGCTTTTCGCGCGGGTAGATCGTGAAGAGGGTCGCCTGGCCCAACGGCACCAGCCCGGCGCTGCAAATCCCTTGCAAGAGGCGATAGAGGACGAGCTGGCCGAGGCTCGTCGCCGCCCCGCACAAGGCCGAGGCGAAGGTGAAGCCGATGACCGAGGCAAGAAAGATGTATTTGACGCCAAAGCGACCGGCGAGCCAGCCGGTCAACGGCATCATGATCGCCGAGGCGACGATGTAGGAGGTCAGGACCCAGGAGATCTGGTCCTGCGCGGCCGACATGCTGCCCTGGATGTGCGGCAGCGCCACATTGGCGATCGTCGTGTCCACGCCCTGCATGACGCAGGCGCAGATGATCGTCGCCGTGATCATGCCCCGGTTCGGCGACAGGGCCGCGGTACTCTCGCTTCTCACCGCCCGCGACCCGATGCCGGCGGCGGCGACAAAGCCGATAGGGCGACGCAAACCA
>DATEKP010000338.1:0-2029 GCA_035277405.1 Allostellaceae bacterium
GACGAACTGCTCGCGACAAATCATCTGATCCGCACCGTCGCCTTCAACGGCAGCGGGGCCCGGCGGCTGTACGACCGCCATTTCGCGCGGCGCGACGGCGTGCTCTACCTGGCGCTGCCGTCGACCAGCCCGGCGCATGCCCTCCTCGGTTTCGCCGACAAGCTGTCGCGCTGGCGGCCGTTGCGCGACGCGCTGGACGACGCCTGATCGCGGCCCGCCTACGGTTGCACTGCGTCCGGCGGCGTTCCTTCGTAAAGCTGGGCGGCGACGCGCGCGATTTCGGCGTCGAGCCGCTGGGCATGAACGGCGCCGTGCCGCTGCAGGTCGCCGGCGCCAACATCGTGCAGCGAGGCCAGCAAGTCGCAGAGCAGGGTTGCCCCGAGATGGCGGCTGGCGCGGCGCAGCGCGTCGAGGCCGCGCGCGAACCCGGCCGCATCGGCGGCCGCCACCGCGCTGTGAACGCCCGCCATGATGCCCTGCGCGTCGGCGACGAAGGCGTCGGCCAAATCGTGGACGAAGCCCGTGCCGCCGCCCAACCGGCGCAACTCGTCGATCGCACGCGGATCGACGATGGCCGAGCCGTCGGCGATGAAGCGCGGATGCGCCGCGATCGGCGTCACCCGTTCGGCAAAACCGGTATCTCCGGCCCTGCACTCTGCCTCGCCGGGCGGTGGCGCGGTTGCCGGGTGGCCTGACGCCGCCGGTGGCAGGGCGGCAAATGCGTTGGCCAGCAGTTCGCCCGTCAGCGGCATCGGCAATAAGGCGTCGAATGGCCCATCGTCCAATTCGGCGAGGATCGCCAGCTGCTCTTCATCGCCGATCAGCAGCAGCGACGGCGCGACGCCCGGCAGGCTCACCGAGCGGTGCGCGAAAGCCAGCGCAGGCAGCACGGAACCGCGGCCATCGACGATCACGACGGCGCGCCCGTCCGCCTCGCCGCGGGCCAGGGCCGCGATTGCCGCGTCGCCAGCCCCGACCCAGCGCACATCGGCATTCCAGGCGGCGAGCGGCGCCGCAAGCGCCTCGGCGAGATGGCCGTCCTCGGTTGCGATCAGCACCGTGCGGCCGCCGAGATCGGCCGACATTCCAGCGGCCGCTGGTTCGATGGCGAAGGACAGGAACGCCGTCAGCCGCAAACCGCGGCCAGGCGGGCGGGCGATCGTCAATTCGCCGCCCATCATCGCCACCAGCCGATGCACCAGCCGCAGATCGAGCGCCGCCTCGTCGGCCGAACCGGCGGCGGGTTCGCCGGCGGCGGAGACGCGCAGCCGCAGATCGACCTGCGCCGCGTTGCCGCCGATCCGATCGATCGCGACCCGAACGGTCGCGGCCGGCACCGCTCCGATGGCATGGCGCACCATCGCCGTCAGCACGCGCTCCAGCGCGCGGGCGCGGCCATGCAGCCGCTGCGGCAGGCGCGCATCGATGCGCCAGCACACCCTCACCGGCACCGCCGCCTCGCCCGATTGCAACGGCAGCAGGCGGTCGGCGACCAGCACCGGCAGAGCAAAGCTCTCGTCCGGCGCGGTGAAGCGGCCGATTTCGAGCGCGGCGTAATCGAGGAGAGAATCGGCGGCGCGGGCGACCGCCGCCGGCGTCCGCAACGCGTCGGCGAAGAGGGCGAACAGATTGCGGCGCTCCGCCTCGGCGCCGGCGACCGCCGCCTGCACCCGTTCGAGCCGGCCGATGGCCGCCAGCGTCAACCCCGGCAGCACCACGAGCGCGCCGGCCAGGCCTCCCGCCAGAGCCGGCTGCCGCAGCCAGAAATCGGTCGACAACACAACCGCCGCAAAGCCGGCGATGCCGGCCAGCGCGGTCGCGATCAGCGGGACGCGGCCAAACCGCCATCCGGCGTAGCACACCGCCGCCAAGTACAGCGGTTGGCAGCCCGCCACAGCGCCGCCGCCGAAATGCAGAAAGGCCGAAAACAGCAGGATATCGAGGCCGGTCGCGCCGTAAAAGCGCCACGGCAGCGCCTCGGGCTGCAGCACCACGTGCAGCAGCACGGCCCAGGCCATGATCAGCGACA
>DATEKP010000339.1:0-2081 GCA_035277405.1 Allostellaceae bacterium
CTCGGCCAGGGCGCGCTCGGCGAACAGCGCCGCCGCCATCAGGCGTGCGTCGCCGCCGATATGGCCGACCAGCTGGATGCCGGTCGGCAGCCCGTCCCCGCCCCACAGCACCGGCAACGTCACGCAGGGCGTGCCGAGCAGGGTCCACATGCGGTTGAACAACGGGTTGCCGGTATAGCCGAGGCCGTGCGGCGCGGCCCCCGGCGCGGCCGGGGTCAGGATCGCGTCGCACGGCCCGAAAAACCCGCCGAGCTGGGCGCGCGCCGCCGCCGTCTCGGCCAGCGCCGCGTCGTAGGCGTCGGCGCCGACGGTCATCCCGGCATCGAGCAATTGCGCCAGGGGCGGCGACAATTCGGCGCTGTGCTGCAACCGCTCGAAAGCGAGGCCGCGCACCAGCTCGAACCCCATCACCGTCTCCTGCGCCGGGGTCAATGTCCGATGCTCGGGCGGCGCCTCGATTTCGCCGACCCAGGCCCCGGCCGCGGCCAGTGCGGCGCGCGCCTGGTCAAGCGCCGCGCGGGTGCTGTCCTCGGCCCCCTCCCACATCGGCGTGCGATAGAGGCCGAAGCGCGGCGGCGCGGCCGGGGGCGCCAGCTCGCGCAAGGCCGGCCGGCCGGCGACGATCCCGGCGAAGAACGCCGCGTCCTCGACATCGCGGGCGATGACGCCGATCGTGTCGAGGCTGTCGGCCAGCATCTTAACCCCGGCGCGTGGGATCACGCCGAAGCTCGGCTTGAAACCGACGACGCCGCAGAACGCCGCCGGCCGGATCACCGAGCCGGCGGTTTGGCTGCCGAACGCCAGCGGCGCCATGCCGGCGGCGACCGCGGCGGCCGAGCCGCTCGACGAGCCGCCGGGCGTGTGCGCCGGGTTGTGCGGGTTGGCGGTCTTGCCCGGCGTGAAGCAGGCGAATTCGGTCGTGACGGTCTTGCCAATGACGACCGCGCCCGCCGCCCGCGCCAGTGCGACGCAGGCCGCATCGGCCGCCGGCCGGTTGCGCCGGTAGATCGCCGAGCCGTAGCCGGTCGGCATGTCGGCGGTGTCGATCAGGTCCTTGACCGCGATCGGGATGCCGTGCAGCGGTCCGCTCGGCGGCGATGCGTCGCGCCGTCGGGCTTCGGCGAGCGCCGCGTCGCGGTCGAGATATTGCCAGGCGCCGACCGTCGCTTCGCGCGCGGCGATACGGTCGAGACAGGCCGCCGCGAGCTCCTCCGCGCCGAGCCGCCCGGCGGCGATCTCTTGCGCTGCGACGCGGGCGGAGAGGGTCAGGGGATCGGGCATCGGGCCTCCTCGCGGGCGGAGCGGCGGCGCACCCTAGCGCCGCAACGGCGGCTGCGAAAGAGCGGCTCGCGCAAACCACCGACGGCGATACCGCCGCGGCCGATCTCGTATTACATTGGGAACGAGGGCCGCAGGGGGCCCCCGAGACTGCCGGACCATGAGCGAGCGCGGCGCAGCGGAAAAAGAGGAGAAGGAAGAGGCGCGGCGCACGGCCGCGCTGGTCGGGCTGATCGTGATCCTCGTCCTGGCGATCGTCGGGATATTCTTGGTGCGCGCCTTGCGCAGCCAGTCGCAGATCGAGGACTGCCTGATGGCCGGCCGGCACAACTGCGCGCCGATCGAGGCCCCGTCGCGCCAGCCGTAAATCGAGCCGGGCCGGGCAACGCTGCCCGGCCCCGCCGCTATGCAATCACCTCGTCGTCACCCCCGCGGAAGCGGGGGCCCAGGGGCAAGCCCATGACACCCCGCCCT
Organism: Allostellaceae bacterium; assembly: GCA_035277405.1. Lineage (GTDB taxonomy): Bacteria > Pseudomonadota > Alphaproteobacteria > ATCC43930 > CGMCC-115725 > DATARH01. The sequence goes on from DATEKP010000339.1 coordinate 1,753, forward strand.
GGATTCCCGCTTGCACGGGAATGACGATTGAACGTGCCTAGCCAACCCTTAGCGCAAGCCGGGGGCGCCGCTGTTGCCCTCGGTGGTGCCGCGGTGCTTGCCGTGCTTGAAGCGATGCTCATTGCGCATCTCGGTGCCCTGCGAAGAGCCGGCCGAACTGCCGCCGGTGCCGAGCGTCGTTCCGCTCGATCCGCTGCCGGCGGTCGATCCGCCGGCGCCCAGCGTGCTCGACGTGCCGGTGCCGCTCTTGCCGCCGCCGGCCGCGCTGCCGCCGGTGCCGAGGGTCGTTCCGGTGCTGCCGCCGCCGGCGGTCGATCCGCCCGCGCCGA
>DATEKP010000340.1:0-3408 GCA_035277405.1 Allostellaceae bacterium
GCCGCCTCGGCCGCGTCGCCGGCGAGCAGCGGCGCCGCGCCGCGGCCGATCCGGCCGGCGAGGTAATCGGCAAGGCGATCGGGCGGCAGCGCCTGCGGCGCGTCGAGCGGCACTGCGCTCTTATTGCGCGTCGTGAGCGCGAACAGCTGCACGTAGAGTTCGGCGCGCCGGCTGTCGAGCGCGACGAGAAGAGGGCTACAGGCCGGATCGACTTGTCGGGCGGCCGCGGCAGCGACGGCAGCAAAGCTGGTGACGCCGATCGGTCGGGCGCCCAGCGCCAGCGCGATGCCGCTTGCGGCGGCAAGGCCCACCCTGATCCCGGTGAAGCCGCCCGGCCCGACCGCAGCGGCGACGATGCCGATCTGCTCCCGCGCCACACCGGAGGCCGCCACGACCCGGTCGATCATCGGCAGCAGCACCTCGGCGTGGCCGTGGCGCAGCGCCTGACGCTCCGCCGCCAGCACTGTCGCGCCGCGCGCCACCGCCGCCGAGCAGCCCGACCCGGCGGTGTCGATCGCCAGCAGTGCGGCGGGGTTGTGTGCGCCGCGCTGCGCCGCCGGCGTCACAGGATCGTGCACGTCTCGTCGAAACCGGGCCGCGGCGGCTGCGGCGCGGAGCGCGGCGGGTCGCCGTAGCCGATCGCGCACAGCGCAGTCGAAGCAACTGCGCCGTCCGGGAAGAAGTCGGCATCGACGATGCGGTTGTCGAAATCCCAGAACGGGCCGCAATCGAGCCCGAGCGCGCGTGCCGCGAGGATCAGGCAGGCGGTCTGCAGCCCGCCCTCGCGCATCGCCGCGGCTGCATGCTCGCGATCGAGCGGCCGGCCGACGACCGCCGCGACCGGCGCCGTCGCCAGGCCTGGCCGCGCCGCTTCCGGCAACGCCTCGGTGAGGCGCGCCTTCGCCTCGTCGGAGCGGATGAACAGCAGATGGGCCGGCCGCGGGATGCCGCTGGTTGGCGCGCGTTTGATCAGTTCCCACAGCGCGCGCAGCATCGTGTCGCTGACCGGCCGGGCCAGCCACACGTAATGACTGCGCGCTGCCCTGAACAGCGTGTCGAGCGCGGCGTCGTTGACGATCCGCGGCATGGGGCGCGTCAGACCGCCCGCACCTCGACGACTTCCGGGATGTAATGGCGCAGCATGTTCTCGATGCCGGCCTTCAACGTCGCCGTCGAGCTCGGGCAGCCCGAGCACGATCCCTGCATGTGCAGGTAGACGACGCCGTCCTCATAATCCTCGAAGGTGATGTCGCCGCCGTCCATCGCCACCGCCGGCCGCACCCGGGTCTCCAGCAGCTCCTTGATCTGCGAGACGATCTCATCCTCGTCCTCGCTCGGCGCATCGGCCGCCGCGCCGCCGTCGCCTACGACGACCGGGCGTCCGGCGGTGAAGTGCTCCATGATCGCCGCGAGCACCGCCGGCTTCAGCTGGCGCCATTCGCTGTCGTCCGCCTTGGTCACCGTGATGAAATCGGCGCCGAGAAACACACCGGCGACCTCGGGCAATTGAAACAGCCGCTCGGCCAATGGCGAGCGCGCCGCCGCGCCGCGATCGGGGAAGTTCGCGGTCCCCTTCTCCATGACGGTGCAGCCCGGCAGGAATTTGAGGCTGGCCGGGTTCGGCGTCTGCTCGGTTTGGATGAACATCGCTGCGGCTCCGCGAACATCGGGCGAGGAGAGACGCTGTTTAGCATGGGGCGTCGGCGGAGCGAATCAAGCCTTTGCGCGCCGCGACTCGAACGCAAAACGCGGCCATTCCGTTCGAATAACGGTTGCCCATTTGGAACAAAACATGTACATTTGCGTTCCGCCGCGCGTTGCGCGGCCCTGGCCGGTGTGGAATAACGGAGGGACCGGATCGATGCAGACCGCGTTGCGCCTATTGGACAAGGACATGATGGACAAGCAGCGGGCGTTGGATGCCGCCCTCGGGCAGATCGAGCGCGCCTTCGGCAAAGGCTCGATCATGAAGCTCGGGTCGCGCGAGGCCGCCTCCGATGTCGATGTCGTCTCGACCGGTTCCTTGGGCCTCGACATCGCGCTCGGCATCGGCGGGCTGCCGCGTGGCCGCGTCGTCGAAATCTACGGGCCGGAGAGCTCGGGCAAGACGACGCTGGCGCTGCACGTCATCGCCGAGGCGCAGAGGGGCGGCGGCACCTGCGCCTTTATCGACGCTGAGCACGCGCTCGACCCGGGCTATGCCAGAAAGCTCGGGGTCGATGTCGACAACCTCTTGATCTCCCAGCCCGATGCCGGCGAGCAGGCGCTGGAGATCGCCGACACGCTGGTGCGCTCCGGGGCGATCGACGTGCTCGTCGTCGATTCGGTCGCCGCGCTGGTGCCGCGCGCCGAACTGGAAGGCGAGATGGGCGACAGCCACATGGGGCTGCACGCCCGCCTGATGAGCCAGGCCCTGCGCAAATTGACCGGCTCGATTTCGCGCTCGCGCTGCATGGTCGTCTTCATCAACCAGATCCGCATGAAGATCGGCGTCATGTTCGGCAATCCCGAGACGACGACCGGCGGCCAGGCGCTCAAATTCTACGCCTCGGTCAGGCTCGATATCCGGCGCATCGGTTCGATCAAGGAACGCGACCAGGTGATCGGCAACCAGACCCGCGTCAAGGTGGTCAAGAACAAGATGGCGCCGCCGTTCAAGGTCGTCGATTTCGACATCATGTACGGCGAAGGCATCTCGAAGCGCGGCGAGCTGATCGACCTCGGCGTGCAGGCCGGGGTGGTCGAGAAATCGGGCTCGTGGTTCTCCTATGACGGCCAGCGCATCGGCCAGGGGCGCGAAAACGCCAAACTCTACCTGAAGGACCATCCCGATATCGGCGAGTTGGTCGAGCGCGCGATCCGCGAGAACGCCGGCCTGGTCGCCGACGCGATGATGGCCGCCCCCGGCGAGGTCGGCCCGGAGGAGTGAGGACGGCGCGCCGCTTCGACCGGCGGTCAGATCTCGTCTATCGCGCCATCCCCCCGCGCGCCGGGGCGAGGACGTCGCGCACCGCGCTCGCCAAGGCGGCCAAGCGGTAGGGTTTGCGCAGGATCGGCAGGCTTCCCTCGACGGCGCCGGCGGCGTCGGCGTAGCCGGTGGTCAGCAGCACCTTGACGTGCGGATAGGATTTGCGGATCAGCCGGGCGAGCGCGATGCCGTTGACCTCGCCCGGCATCACGATGTCGCTGAACACCAGATCGACCGCCGCGCCGGCGGCAAGCACATCCAGCGCCGCCGCGGCGTTGCCGACGTGCTGGACGCGGTAGCCGAGCTGTTCAAGCAGCGTCAAGGCAACCTCGCCGACCTCGACGTTGTCCTCGACCAGCAGGATGCTCTCCTGGGCGCGCGCATTTTTCGTCGGCGGCGAGGGTTCGGCGCGATCGCCTGGCGGCGCCGCGCCGCGCGGC
>DATEKP010000341.1:0-2170 GCA_035277405.1 Allostellaceae bacterium
CGTACGGAACGGCGGCGGTCATCGGCGGCCGGGATCAGCGGCCCTGCGCGCGGCGGATCAGCGCGTTGGCCGGACGGCTCGGGTCGAGCGCCTTGGCCGCGCTGTCGGCGCCGGCGACCGGCAGCCCGGCCGCATCGATCAGCCCGAGCTGCACCAGCACCGAGGCCTGGTCCCAATAGATGTGCTCGTGCGCGACCTTGCCGTCGCGGAAGCGCACGATCGCGACCAATGGCACCTCGACCCGGCGCCCGGTCGGCGCGATCCCCGGCAGCATCCAGTCGATCTCGATCGTATGGGTGAATTTCAGCACCAGCTCCTCGACCAGCTGGTCCTCCCCGATCGTGCGCGACAATGGCACGATGTCGAGATCGGCCGGCATTTTCGGGATGAAATGCGTCGCGTAGAACTGGTGCAATTCGCGCTTTCCCGAACCCCCGGTCATGACCGGGATGTGGTTGACATAGGCGTCCTCGACCATCGTCGCGATCGTCGCGTCGGCATCCTTGGTCGCGAATTCGTGGCGCATATGCTCTTCCCATAACCCGGCCAGTATTGCCGCGTCGCTCATGCCGATCCTCCTTCCTGCTGCGCCGCCAGGATGCCCGCCGCTGGCGCCGGCAGGCAAGCAGGGCTTCTGCCGGCGGCGCGGCGGTGTCAGATTGAGATCGCAACCCATGGAGATGCACGCGTGGCGAAGCGGCGGGCCGATCAGCTGCTGGTCGAGCAGGGGCTGGCGGAGAGCCGCGCCAGGGCGCAGGCGCTGATCCTCGCCGGCCTGGTGTCGAGCGATGGCAGGCGCATCGACAAGCCGGGCACGGCGCTCGCCGAAAATGCCGCGCTGGCTGTCGCCGGCCCGGACCACCCCTGGGTGTCGCGCGGCGGGCTGAAGCTGGCCTTCGTGCTCGACCATTTCGCCATTGACGTGGCCGGCGCCGTGGCGCTCGACATCGGCGCCTCGACCGGCGGCTTTACCGACGTCTTGCTGGCGCACGGCGCGGCGCGGGTGCATGCGGTCGATGTCGGGCGCGGCCAGCTCGCCTGGAAATTGCGGCAGGACCCGCGCGTCATCGTCCACGAGGGCACCAACGCGCGCTATCTGACGCACACGGAGATCGGCGAGGCGGTCGACCTGATTGTCTGCGACGCCAGCTTTATCGGCCTCGCCACCGTATTGCCGGCGCCGCTTGCCTTGGCCGCCGAACGCGCGCAACTCGTCGCCCTGGTCAAGCCGCAATTCGAGGCCGGGCCGCGCGAGGTGGGCAAGGGCGGCGTGGTGCGCGACCCCGCCGTTCACCGCGCCGTGTGCGAGCGGGCGGCGGCCTGGGTCACAGCGCGGCCGGGCTGGCAGGTGATCGGGATAGAAGAAAGCCCGATCCAGGGCCCGGCCGGCAATCGCGAATTCCTGCTCTATGCCCGCCGCGGCGGATGAGTAAAAAGACGACGCCTATTGGAGGAGCGCAGCATGGACGCGGATTACATCGTGGTCGGGGCGGGGTCGGCGGGCTGCGTCGTCGCCGCGCGGCTGTCGGAGGACGGCGCCAGGGTCGTCTTGCTCGAAGCGGGGCCGCCCGACCGCGACCCGATGATCCACATCCCGGCCGGCGTCTTGCACGTCCTCAACAACCCGCGCATCAACTGGAACTACCTGAGCGAAGGCGAGCCGGGTACCGCCGGGCGGCAATTGCAATGGCCGCGCGGCAAGACGCTGGGCGGCACCAGCTCGATCAACGGCATGCTCTATGTGCGCGGCAACCCGGCCGATTACGACGGCTGGGCGCAGATGGGCTGCCGCGGCTGGACCTTCGACGAGGTTCTGCCGTTCTTCAAGAAATCCGAAACCTATCGCGGTGCTGGCGATCCCGAGTACCGCAGCCGCGGCGGCCCGCTGATCGTCGAGGATTACCGCACGATCCTGCCCTTGACGCACGCCTTCGTCAAAGCGGCGCAACAGGCCGGCTTCGCCTTCACCCCCGACTACAACGGCCGCACCCAGGAGGGCGTCGCCTACTCGCAGATGACGCGGCGCGGCCGGCTGCGCGGCTCGACCGCGCGCACGTTTCTCGCCGAGGCGAAGGGCCGCGCCAATCTGCGCGTCGAGACCGACGCGATCGCCACAAAACTGCTGTTCGACGGCAAGCGCTGCACCGGCGTCGCGTTCCGCCAAAGGAGC
>DATEKP010000342.1:0-5998 GCA_035277405.1 Allostellaceae bacterium
TCTCCTTTGCCGCGGCGCGCAGCGGCGACGCCGGGCTTGCCGCCGCGTCGCGCCGCCGCGCCGTCCGCCACTGGTGATGCGGTCCGCGGCCCGCCGCCTGCCGTTCGAGCTGGCCTGGGAGCGCCTCGTCCCGAGCGGGCCGCTGATCGTCTTCGTGCTGGTCTTCGCCCGGTTGCTGGCGACGCCGCTGGCGCTGCTCAATGACCCCGATACTTATCTGCACATCGCCGCCGGGCGATGGATGCTGGCGCACCGCGCGCTGCCGTTGCACGACCCGTTCTCGCACAGCATGGCCGGCGCCGCGTGGCTTCCCGGCGAGTGGCTGGCGCAGATCGCCCTCGCCGTCGTCTACGACGCGGCAGGCTGGGGCGGCGTCATCCTGATTACGGCGGCGACGGTGGCGCTCGGAGTCGCGCTATTGGCGCATTTCCTGCTGTCCCGCCTGGATCCGCTGCCGGCGCTGATCGCGGCCGGCGCCGCCGCCGCCCTGCTGCTGCCGCACACGCTGGCGCGGCCGCACGCGCTGGCCCTGCCGCTGTTGGTGCTGTGGTCGGGGTCGGTGCTGGCGGCGCGCGACGAAGGAAGCGGGCCGCCCTTCCGAGTGTTGCCGACGATGGTGCTGTGGGCCAACCTGCACGCCAGCTTCATGTTCGGGCTGGCGCTCGCTGCCTTTCTCGCAGCCGAGGCGGTTCTGTCGCCGGCACCTGGCCGGACGCGCCGGGCCGAGGCGTTGCGGTGGGGCCCGTTCGCGGCCGCCGCATTGGCGGCGGCGCTGGTGACGCCGTTCGGCACGGCAGGGCTCGTGCAGCCGATCCGCCTCGTCGGCATGCCGGCGCTGCAGACCGGGTTCATCGAGTGGCTGAGCCCAGATTTTCACCACGCGCCGGCGCTCGAATTGTGGCTGCTGGGAGTGCTGTTTGTCGGCTTTGCCAGCGGCGTGCGGCTGCCGGCGATGCGGCTCGTGCTGCTGCTCGGCCTTGTGCACATGGCACTGCAGCACGTGCGTCACGCCGACCTGCTGGCCGTCGTCGCGCCGCTCGCGGTGGCGGCAGCGCTCGGCCGCCGCCTCACCGAGCTGGGGCCGCCGGTGGAGGCCTCGCCCATCCTGCGCTGGAGTCTGCGCCTCGCCGGCCCCTCCGCTCTGCCGGCCGTGGCATTGAGCGCGGCGCTGGGGGTACTGATGGCGTTGCCGCTGATGCTGCGGCCGGTGATCCGCGGCGACGACGCCGCAACCCCCGGCGCGGCGCTCGCCGCGGCGCAGCGCCTGGGCCTCGGCGGACCAGTGTTCAACAGCGAATCATTCGGCGGCTATCTCGCCTTCCGCGGCGTTCCGACCTTTATCGACGGCCGCATCGAGATGTACGGCAACGACTTTCTCGCGCGCGACATCAAGGCCGAGCGCGGCGACGAGGCGAGCCTGGAGGCCATCCTGTCGCGCCATCATATCGCCTGGGCCTTGCTGCTGCCCGACAGCGGCGCCGCGCGGCTGATGCGCCACCTGCCGGGCTGGCGACCCGCCTACGCCGACGCCCATGCCGTCGTGTTCCGCCGCGGCGGAGACTGAGCGCCATGGCTGCCGCCGCATCGACAAACCTGGCGATCGTCATGCCGGTGCTCGACGATTGGCCGTCGTTTGCGGCGCTGGTCGCAGAGATCGCCGAGCAATTGCCGCGCGATGCGTTTGCCGTCCACATCTACGCCGTCGACGACGGCTCGCTCGCGCCGTTCGATATCGACAGACTCGACGTGCCGCCCGGTTCCTGCATCAGGAGCCTCGAAATCATCAAGCTGGCGCTCAATCTCGGCCACCAGCGGGCGATCGCGGTCGGCCTCTGCGCGATCGCCGAAAATGCCGAGATCGCGCAGGTCGTCGTCATGGACAGCGATGGCGAGGATCGGCCGGGCGACATCGCCGCGCTGCTCGCCGCCGGGCACCGCCACCCGGGATCGGTCGTGCTGGCCGGCCGCGCCAAACGCTCGGAGCCGGCGGCATTCCGCGCCTGCTACCGCCTCTATAAGCTCTTGTTCCGCCTGTTGACCGGCCAGCGCATCGGGTTCGGCAATTTCTCGCTGTTGCCGATCGCGGCGGTGCGCCGCCTCGTGCACATGCCGGAATTGTGGAACAACCTCGCCGCCTCGATCATCCGCTCGCGCCTGCCGTATCTGAGCGTGCCGACCGAGCGCGGCGTGCGCTTTGCCGGCCGTTCGCGCATGAACCTGGTGTCGCTGATCGTGCACGGGCTCAGCGCGATGTCGGTGCACACCGACATGATTTTCGTGCGGGTATTGCTCGCGGCGCTGTCGATCGCCGCGATGGCGGGGTTCGGCCTTGTCGCGGTGGCCGCGATCCGGCTGTTCACCGACCTTGCGATCCCCGGCTGGGCGACGACGGCGGCCGGGCTATTGGCGGTCATCCTGCTGCAGACGTTTGTCGTCACGGTCGCGGCCAGCCTAACGATGCTGGCCGGGCGCAGCACGCGGCCGATCGTCCCGATCGCCGATTACCGGCCGTTCGTCGCCGGGCGCGAACACTACCGGCTTGCCGCGGCGAAGCCGATCATGGCGGCGCCGGCCGAGCCGTGAACCAGGCCTATGTCGGCGGCGAACTCGCCTTGTTCGCCGCCGCGACCCGCTGGAAAGCCTATTTCGGCACCGTGCTGCGGCCGTTCGTTTCCGGTCGCGTGCTCGAAGTGGGCGCCGGCATCGGCGCCAACGTCCCGTTTCTCGACAACGGCCGCGTCGCCACGTGGACCTGCCTCGAACCCGATCCCGATCTCGTCCGCCGGATCGAGTTGCGCATCGCCGAGGGAGGCCGGCCGCCGCGCTGCCGCGCCACCGTTGGCACGCTCGCCGACATCGCCGAAGATGAGTTTTACGACACGATCCTCTATATCGACGTCCTGGAGCACATCGCCGACGATTCCGGCGAACTTCGCCATGCGCGAGAGCATCTGGCGCTGGGCGGGCATCTGGTCGTGCTGGCGCCGGCCCATCCGTTTCTGTTCAGCCCGTTCGACGCGGCGATCGGGCATCATCGCCGCTACAGCCGCGCCGCACTCCTCGCCCTCGCGCCGCCCGAATGCTCGCTCGTCATGTGCCGCATGCTCGACAGCGCCGGGTTTTTCGCCTCGCTCGCCAACCGGCTGGTATTGTCGTCCGAAATGCCGTCGCGGCGGCAGATCGCGCTCTGGAACCGGGCGCTGGTGCCGCTGTCGCGCCATCTCGACGGGGCCTTCGGCTACCGCTTCGGCAAGACGGTGGTGACGGTGTGGCGGGCCGCGGCGGAGGCGGCGAGTTAGCCCTTGTCCGGCCGCGACCGGCGCCTCTATATCGAGCGGCGCGGCCCGCGTTGCAGCGCCTCTTGAAGCAGGGCGGAAAAGCGCCAGAGTCTTGCCATGCAATCGACCAACGACATCCGCGCCGCGTTTCTCGACTATTTCGCGCGCCACGGCCACGAGGTCGTGCCGTCGAGCCCATTGGTGCCGCGCAACGACCCGACGCTCTTGTTCACCAATGCCGGCATGGTGCAGTTCAAAAACCTGTTCACCGGCGTCGAAAAGCGTCCCTATCAGCGCGCCGCCACGGCCCAGAAATGCGTGCGCGCCGGCGGCAAGCACAACGATCTCGAAAATGTCGGCTACACAGCGCGGCACCACACCTTCTTCGAGATGCTCGGCAATTTCTCGTTCGGCGACTATTTCAAGGACCGGGCGATCGAGTTGGCGTGGAACCTGGTGGTGCGCGAGTTCGGCCTGGACCGCGAGCGCCTGCTGGTCACGGTCTACGCCGAAGACGACGAAGCGGCCGGGCTGTGGGCCAGGATCGCCGGCCTCCCTGACCGGCGCATCATCCGCATCGCGACCTCGGACAATTTCTGGGCGATGGGCGACACCGGCCCGTGCGGCCCGTGCTCGGAAATCTTCTACGATCACGGCGCGGCGATCCCCGGCGGGCCGCCGGGCAGCGCCGATGAGGATGGCGACCGCTTTGTCGAGATCTGGAACCTCGTGTTCATGCAGTTCGAGCAGCGTGCCGATGGTGAGCGCACCGCGCTGCCGCGCCCCTCGATCGACACCGGCATGGGTCTCGAACGCATCGCCGCGGTATTGCAGGGCAAGAACGACAATTACGACATCGACCTGTTCCGTGCCCTGATCCTCGCCTCGGCCGAGTCTTCCGGTGTTGCGGCCGACGGCCCGCACGCGGTCTCGCACCGCGTCATCGCCGACCATCTGCGCGCCGCTTCCTTCCTGATCGCCGACGGCGTGTTGCCGAGCAAGGAGGGGCGCGGCTACGTGTTGCGGCGCATCATGCGGCGGGCGATGCGCCACGCCCAGATGCTCGGCTGCAAGGACCCGCTGATGTGGCGGCTGGTGCCGGCGCTGGTGCAGCAGATGGGCGCCGCCTACCCCGAATTGCTGCGCGCCCAGCCGTTGATTGTCGAGACATTGCGCCTCGAGGAGGAGGGCTTCCGCCAGACCCTGGGGCGCGGCCTCGCATTGCTCGAAGAGATGGCGCAGGGCAAGGGGCTGAAGGACAGCCACACCCTCGACGGCGGCGTCGCCTTCACGCTCTACGACACCTATGGCTTTCCGCTCGACCTGACGCAGGACATCCTGCGGCCGCGCGGCATCGCGGTCGATGTCGCGCGGTTCGACGCCGAGATGGAACAGGCGCGCGCCCGCTCGCGCGCCTCGTGGGTCGGCTCCGGCGAGGCGGCGACCGAGGCGAACTGGTATGAATTGCGCGACGCGGTCGGCGCCACCGAGTTTCTCGGCTACGAGACGGAGAGCGCCGAGGGCGTCATCCTCGCGATCCTGCGCGATGGCCGGCGGGTCGAGCAGGCGGGCGCCGGCGACGAGGTGGGCATCGTCGTCAACCAGACGCCGTTCTATGGCGAATCGGGCGGCCAGGTCGGCGATACCGGGGCGATCTTCTCGGCGTCGGGCGGCGAGTTCGCGGTGCGCGACACGCTGAAGAAAGCCGGCGACCTGCACCTGCATCTCGGCACGGTCAGCCACGGCACGCTCCGGATCGGCGAGGCGGTCGAGCTGCGGGTTGATGGCGAGCGCCGGCGGCGGCTGCGCGCCAACCATTCGGTGACGCACCTGCTGCACCAGGCGCTGCGCCATCGGCTCGGCGAGCATGTCACGCAAAAAGGCTCGCTCGTCGCGCCCGACCGGCTGCGCTTCGATTTCAGTCACCCGAAGCCATTGGGTGCCGACGACATCGCCGCAATCGAGCGCGAGGTCAACGCGCAGATCCGCGACAACGGCGACGTGCGCACCCGGCTGCTGACCCCCGAGCGCGCGGTCTCCGAAGGGGCGCTGGCGCTGTTCGGCGAAAAATACGGCGACGAGGTTCGGGTCGTCGCGATGGGCGAACGGCCGGACGGCGAGCGCCCGTTCTCGGTCGAATTGTGCGGCGGCACGCATGTCCGCCGCACCGGGGACATCGGCCTGTTTAAGATTATCTCCGAAAACGCGGTCGCCGCCGGAGTGCGACGGGTCGAGGCGCTGACCGGCGCCGCTGCCGAAGCGCATCTCGCCGGCGAGGAGGAGCTGCTGCGCCAGTCGGCGGCGGCGTTGCGCACCAGCCCTGCCGAATTGCCGACCCGCCTCGCGCGCCTGCTCGGCGAAAACCGCCGGCTCGAACGCGAGCTCAGCGAAGCGCGCCGGACGATCGCCACCGGGACCGGCCAAGCCTCGGCTGGCTCCGAAGCGGCCGCCGACAGCCGCAGGTTGATAGACGGCATCGCGTTCGACGGCCGTGTTGTCGAGGATGTGCCGGGCCGCGAATTGCGCTCGCTGGCCGACGGCCTGAAAAAGCGCATCGGCTCCGGCGTCGTGGCGCTGGTCTCGCGCGCCGACGGCAAGGCGGCGATCGTCGTCGGCGTCACCGAGGACCTGACCGACCGCATCGACGCCGTCGAACTGGCCCGGCGCGGCGCCGAGGCGCTCGGCGGCAAGGGCGGCGGCGGTCGCCCGGACATGGCGCA
>DATEKP010000343.1:0-3258 GCA_035277405.1 Allostellaceae bacterium
CCCGCCGCGCCCCGCCGAGTGCTGACACCGGGGTGGGTTGCACAGACGCCGGGCGTCCTTCGAGACGCGCTCCTCCGGAGCGCTCCTCAGGATCAGGAACATTTGTGTGCGGCATAAATGACTGCCTCATCCTGAGGAGGCCGCGCCAGCGGCCGTCTCGAAGGACGCACAGCGGATCGTTCGAACCTTCATCCGGCTTCGACCAGCTCGGCGCGCGCAGCGGCGATCGCCTGCACCAGCGCGCCGAGCACGGCGGGAATGCCGGCGCCGCTGACGCCGGACAGCGGCAAGACCGGTGTGCCGCGCCGCACGACGCGGGAGAGCGCACCGCATTTCGCCGCGACCTCGTCCGGATCGAGCGCGTCGATCTTGTTGAGGCCGACGATTTCCGGCTTGTCGGCGAGGCCATGGCCGTAGCCGGCAAGCTCATCGCGGATCGTGCGATAGGCGGCGGCGACATCCTCCTCGGTGCCGTCGATCAGATGGAGGATCGCGGCGCAGCGCTCGACATGGCCGAGAAAGCGGGTGCCGAGCCCGGCGCCTTCGCTCGCCCCTTCGATCAGGCCGGGCAAGTCGGCGAGCACGAATTCGGTGTCCTCGTCGAGCCGCACGACGCCGAGTTGCGGGTGCAGCGTCGTGAACGGATAATCGGCGATCTTCGGGCGGGCATGCGATAGACGCGCCAGCAATGTCGATTTGCCGGCATTCGGCAATCCGACGAGGCCGGCGTCGGCAATCAGCTTGAGACGCAGCCACACCCACATCTCGCGGCCGGGCCAACCGGGATCGGCGCGGCGCGGCGCCTGATTGGTCGAGCTTTTGTAATGGGCGTTGCCAAAGCCGCCGTCGCCGCCGCGCAATAGGACGATGCGCTCTTCGGCGCGCGTCAGGTCGGCCAGCACGGTTTCCTTGTCATCGTCGAGCACTTGCGTGCCGACCGGAACCTTCAGCACGAGGTCGCGGCCGCCCGCGCCGCTGCGCCCGGCGCCGGCGCCGCCGCGGCCGTTCTGCGCCCGGAAATGCTGCCGGTAGCGGTAGTCGATCAGCGTGTTGAGGTTGTCGGCGGCCTCCAGCACGATGTCGCCGCCCTTGCCGCCGTCGCCGCCATCGGGGCCGCCGAACTCGATGAATTTCTCGCGCCGGAAGCTCAGCGCGCCGGCCCCGCCGTCGCCGCTCTTCAGGTAGATCTTGCACTGATCGAGAAATTTCATCGCACGTGGTCTTGTAGGATGGGCTGAGCGAGGTGAAGCCCATCATTGCTGCGGTATGGCCGTGGTGGGCTTCGCGTTGCTCAGCCCGCCCTACAAATTGGCGGCTCAAAGAAAAAGGGGAGCGGCGGGCCGCTCCCCTCGCGTTCCGATCGCTCGCGGGAACGGCTATTCGGCCGCCTCGGCCGGTCGTTCGTTGGCCGGCCGCGGCACCACCGAGATGTATTTGCGGCCGCCGCTGCCGACGCGGAACTGCAAGTAGCCCGCTTCCAGTGCAAACAGCGTGTGGTCGCGACCCATGCCGACCCGGTCGCCGGGATGAAACTTGGTGCCGCGCTGGCGCACGATGATGTTGCCGGGGACGACGATCTCGCCGCCGAATTTCTTGACCCCGAGCCGCCGCCCGGGACTGTCGCGGCCATTGCGGGAGGAGCCCCCCGCCTTTTTGTGCGCCATCTCGAACCCTCCTCCTACCCGAGGCCGTCATTGCGGGGAGCGCAGCGACGAAGCAATCTCGATCGATACGCCGCTCGCCGATCCATTGCTTCGCTACGCTCGCATGACGTGACTGCGAAAACCGGCTAGCCGCCGGCACGAATCTCGGTGATGCGCAGCACGGTCTGGTGCTGCCGGTGGCCATTCTTGCGGCGGTAATTTTTCCGCCGCTGTTTCTTGAACACGATGATTTTCTTGGCGCGGCGCTGTTCGACCAGTTCGGCCGTGACCGATGCGCCCGCCAGCAGCGGCGTGCCGGCCGATACCTGGTCGCCGTCGCCGACCATCAGGACTTCGCCGAGCTCGATTGTCGCGCCCGCCTCGCCGTCGAGCTTCTCGACCGCGATGACCTCGTCGGGGGCGACTTTGTACTGCTTGCCGCCGGTGCGGATCACTGCAAACATGACGAAAACCGATATCGGTTGGCGCGCCCGCGGCGGCAAGGCCGCCAAATCGGGAAGGCGGCGGACTATAGTCGCAGCGCCCCGGCTGTCAACGTTCCTCCGCGGGCCGCTCATAGACAGATTTAATAGCGCCGCAACAGGCCGACGAGGCGGCCCTGCACCTTGACCCGGTCGGGACCGAAGATGCGCGTCTCGTAGGCCTTGTTGGCGGGTTCGAGCGCAATCGAGGCGCCGCGCCGGCGCAGCCGCTTCAGCGTCACCTCGACGTTATCGACCAGCGCCACGACGATCGCGCCGTTATCGGCCGTGTCGCAGCGCTGGATGATGACCGTATCGCCATCGAGGATGCCGGCGTCGATCATGCTGTCGCCGGAGACCTCGAGCGCGTAATGCTCGCCGCGGCCGATCAGCGCGCCCGGCACCGCGACCGTGTTCGACTGGTCGCGCAACGCTTCGATCGGCGTGCCGGCGGCGATGCGGCCGTAGAGCGGCAGATCGACCGCCGCGCTGTCTGCGGCGACCGGCGCGCCGGGCAGGGCCGCAGCGAAATCGCCGCGAATCACGGTCGGCGAGAAGCGCGCGCGACCGACCGCGGCGCCGGAAGCAGCCGGCGCCAAGCGCGGCACTGCGCTGTCCTCGGGCAGTTTGACGACTTCGAGAGCGCGCGCGCGGTGCGGCAGGCGGCGGATGAAGCCGCGTTCCTCGAGGCCGCTGATCAGCCGGTGAATGCCCGATTTCGAGCGCAGCTGCAGCGCGTCCTTCATCTCGTCGAATGACGGCGCGATGCCGGTGGCGGCCAGCCGCTGATTGATGAAGACCAACAGCTCGTGCTGCTTTTTTGTCAGCATGGCGATCTCCGGCGGAACAAATGCAAAACTCCCCGCGCTGTTCTACTTTGGTTCGCCAACCGCGTCAAGTCTCGGCGCGCGAGGATCGGCATCGCGCCGATTGCAACCAATAAAGCCGGCGGCCGGTTGACTAAGCGAGCGAACGAACCGGCAGCACGATGGACACTCTCGATACGCTGACACCGAAGCGGGCCGGCGCGGCGCCGCAACGACGCGTGCCGACCGCCGCCAGTCCGCGCACGCTGTTCGCGCTGGCGGCGATCGCCGCGGCCGCCATGGCTGGGGTGTTGGGCGGGCGCCGCC
>DATEKP010000344.1:0-7254 GCA_035277405.1 Allostellaceae bacterium
GAATACGCCCGAAGGCATCAGGGTCAGGCCGCTCTATACCGAGGCCGACCTGGAGGCGATCGCAGCCGCCGGGTTTCCGTGGCGCGATGCGGTGCCGGGCCGCGCGCCCTATCTGCGCGGGCCGCGCGCGACGATGTACGCCAACCGGCCGTGGACGATCCGGCAATATTCCGGCTTCTCGACGGCAGAAGAGTCGAACCGCTTCTACCGCGACAACCTCAAGGCGGGGCAGATGGGGCTGTCGATCGCCTTCGATCTGGCGACCCATCGCGGCTATGACAGCGACCACCCGCGCGTCATGGGCGATGTCGGCAAGGCGGGCGTCGCGATCGACTCGGTCGAGGACATGAAGATTCTGTTCGACGGCATCCCGCTCGACAAGATGAGCGTGTCGATGACGATGAACGGAGCCGTGTTGCCGGTGATGGCGGGCTACATCGTCGCCGCCGAAGAGCAGGGGGTGGCGCAGGACAAGCTCTCCGGCACGATCCAGAACGACATTCTCAAGGAGTTCATGGTCCGCAACACGTACATCTACCCGCCCGAACCCTCGATGCGCATCGTCGCCGACATTATCGAATACACTTCGCACCACATGCCGAAGTTCAACTCGATCTCGATCTCCGGCTATCACATGGAAGAGGCGGGCGCGACGTCCGTGCAGGAACTCGCGTTCACGCTGGCCGACGGCCTCGAATACGTGCGCGCCGCGTTGTTGCGGGGTCTCAAGATCGACGCGTTTGCGCCGCGCCTGTCGTTCTTCTTTGGCATCGGCATGAACTTCTTCATGGAGATCGCCAAGCTGCGCGCCGCCCGCCTGTTATGGGCGCGGCTGATGCAGCAGTTCGCGCCGAAGGACCCGGCGAGCCTTGCTTTGCGCACGCACTGCCAGACCTCCGGGGTCAGCCTGACCGAGCAAAGCCCGCACAACAACATCGTCCGCACCACGATCGAGGCGCTGGCCGCGGTGCTCGGCGGCACGCAGTCATTGCACACCAACTCGTTCGACGAGGCGCTCGCGCTGCCGACGCCGTTCTCGATGGGAATCGCGCGCAACACGCAATTGATCCTGGCCGAGGAGAGCGGCGTGCCGCATGTCGTCGACCCGCTCGGCGGCAGCTATTACGTCGAGAGCCTGACGCATTCGATCGCCGAAGCGGCGATGGCGCTGATCGACGAGGTCGAGGCGCTCGGCGGCATGACCAAGGCGGTCGCGAGCGGCATGCCGAAATTGCGCATCGAGGAAGCTGCGGCGCGCCGTCAGGCGGCAATCGACCGCGGCGAGGAGACGATCGTCGGGGTCAACAAGTACCGCTCGGAGGACGCCGAGCCGGTCGATATCCTCGATGTCGACAACAGCGCGGTGCGGGCGCAGCAGATCGCGCGGCTGGAGCAGGTGCGCAAGAACCGCGACACCGGGCGGGTCAAGACTGCGCTCGCGGCGCTGACCGCGGCGGCGAAAAGCGGCGAGGGCAATTTGCTGGCGCTGTCGATCGAAGCAAGCCGTGCGCGCGCCACGGTCGGCGAGATTTCCGACGCGCTGGAGACGGTGTTCACGCGCCATCGCGCCGCCGCGCCAGCCGTCGTCGGCATCTATGGCGGGCAATACCAGGGCGACGAGGGGTTCCGCCGCATCCAGCGCGAGATCGAGAATTTCGCCCGCGACGAGGGCCGCCGCCCGCGCATGCTGGTGGTCAAGCTCGGCCAGGACGGCCACGACCGCGGCGCCCGGGTCATCGCCACCGCCTTCGCCGATATCGGCTTCGACGTCGATATCGGGCCCTTGTTCCAGACCCCGGAAGAGGCGGCGCGGCAGGCCGTCGAGAACGATGTGCACGTCGTCGGCGTGTCGAGCCAGGCGGCGGCGCACAAAACCCTGGTGCCGGCGCTGGTCGCGGCGCTGCGGAAGGAAGGCGCCGGCGATATCCTGGTCGTCTGCGGCGGCGTCATCCCGCGGCAGGACTACGATTTCCTGAAACAAGCCGGCGTCAGCGCGATCTACGGCCCCGGCACCAACATCCCAGCCGCCGCCGCCGAAATCCTCGCGCTGATCCGCCAGCACCGGCTGGCGGCGTGAGTCGCCGGCACACGGCCGGGCCGTATCGGTCGGTTCAAATCAGCGGGAGGCCGCGGCGCCCGACGGCTTGCGGTTCGCCTGCACGATCGCGGTGAGCCGTGCGATCAGGTCGCGGCACGATGCGTCCCAGTTGCGCGTCATCGTGCGCGCCGCCTCCTGCGACAGACGCCGCAGCAGGCCTGGCTCCTCACACAGGCGGCGCAGCGCTTCGGTCGCGGCCGCCGCGAAATCGTCGCACGGGAGATCGTCGATAACGAGGCCGGTCGCGCCGTGCGCCACCGCCTCCTCGACCGCCCCGACGCGCGCCGCCACGGCGACGACGCCGAGCCGCGCCGCCTCGAACAATGTCAGCGGCAGGCCCTCCCAGTGGGACGGCAGCAGCAGCACATCTGCCCATTCATAGGCCGCCGTCAGCCCGGCGGCATCGCGGATCGCCGGCTCCGCCAGTTCGCGCGGCACCGCGTCCGACAGGGCGCCATCGGCGTCGATCACGCTGCCGCCGACGATGCGCCATTCGATCGGCAGCCCGACATCGCGGCAGCGCACGATTGTCGCGGCGAGCCGGTCGAGCCCCTTCTGGCGATCGAAACGGCCGATGAACAGCACGCGGAGCTGCCGAGCCGGCCCGACGGCGCTGCCGCTGACGCTATCGCCGAGGCGCAGGGCGCGCCGGCGCAGCACCGCCGCCGCCTCGTCGTCGGGCACCTCGTAGCCCGGCGCATTCGGCACCGGCACCAGCTTGTCGGCCGGGATGCCGATCGCGTGACACCAGTCCAACAACTGGTCGGACCCCGGCAGAAACAGGTCATAGGCATGTTCGTAGCCGGCGGCCAGACAGGGGTGACCGTTCTCGCGATGCAAGGCGGATACGTCGTTCAGCTGCAGCGCAACCGATGTCGCCACCCCAAGCTGGCGAAGCTTGGCGACGCTCCCATGCAGGGCCGCGGAATGGAAGTTGATCAGCGCGTCCATCGGCGACAGGAAGCCTTCGATCGGCCCGGCATCGCTGCTGTTCATCCATCCTGGATAGGCCGACCCGAGATAGGTTGAAGAATCGGCCCATTGATAGAGCTTTTCGTCATAAAAAAACGCGATGCTGTCGAAATCGGCAAGCCACGATCGGTCCAGTTCCGCGGTTGTCGTCAGCGCCAGCAGGTGGCACCGCCACCCCGCCGCACGGAACCGACGCGCGATGTTGTGCGCGATTTTCTCGACACCGCCAAAGGACACGACCGGAAGCGCGATGGCCAGATCGTAGCCATCCTCGAGCCCAGCGGGAAACAACGGCGCGCAGCGCAGCAGCGTCTGCGGCGCATTGGCGACCTCGCTGCCGGCGGGCAGATAGCGCGCCTTGGGCTTCGGGAATCTCGCCGGGATTTCGCGATATTCGGCCCGCAGGCGGTGGAAAAAATTCAGGTAATGGAAAATCGCGCTCGGATGCTGCAGCATGTCGAGAAGCGCGGCGGCAACCTCGATCCGCAACACGGCAGTGCCGGGGTTGGGCTTTTTGAGGGCCAGCGTATTGATCCAGTCGGTGCTTTCGTCCTCAAGCGCCGCCTGTAGCGCTTCCGGATCGCCGATCAGCATGTGCAGCCTGTCGAAACTGACCGGCCAGTAATCCGCCGGCATCGCACGGAAGGCAATGCCGTGGCACTCCGGCGACACCGCGAGCTCGATCGCGGCAAAGCTGACCTTGCTTTTGCCCGAAACTCGGCGATGCAGCCACCATAACGCAAACCGGTCAAGCCGCAACTGGGCCAAGCTCTGCATGACGGAAGCAGACGCCGCGACGATGAAACGCGGGGCGGCATGGAAATAGCCGTCCTGATGGTTGGCGATGTAGCGGCCGACCATCTCGCCGACACCGACGGCACAGCCGCGGCGCGGGTCGGTGCAGAGGCGGAACACCTCGCCGTCAAGCAGCAGCCCATAGCGCGGCGCCTCACCCGCCTCCAGCGCCAACAGCTGCTTCGGGCGGAGCAGCGCCTTGTGCTTGCGCCGCATGTAGGAACGCACGGCATCGTGCTCGCGCTTTGATTCGCTGAGCATACTCTCGGGCCGGCGGCGGTACCGCAGCCCAAAATGCGGCACATGACGGCCGATAAAGCCGGCGTCGATGCACTGCCACCAGAACTCCCAATCCTCGTAGCCGAGGCGCATCGCCTCGTCGTAGCGGCAGCCGCGGTCGAACACCTCGCGGCGCACCAGGCTGCCCGCTTCCGACACGTTTTCGATCAGATGCCGCAATACCGAATAAGGGCCGCTGTGGTCGCAGAAATCCTCCGACGAGCCGAACATCGCCACATCGGGAAACGCCCAGCCGACCTGCGGATCGCCATCGCGCAGCGCGGCATAAGCGCGGGCCAGCGTGCACGGCTCGATCAGGTTGTCGGCGTCGAGAAAATAGATCGCCTGCAGCGACGGCCACCGGCGCAGCGCGTAATCGACCCCGGTGTTGCGCGCCGCGCTCAATCCGCCGTTGGTGCGGCGGATATAAACGACGCGCTGCGGATAGGCGGTCGCCAACACCGTGGCCACCCGCCGCGTCTCGGGGTGCGGGCAGCCGTCATCGACGATGACGACCCGGTGCTCCGGCGCCCCCTCCTGCTCGCATGCGGAGGTGACAGCATCGGCGACAAACACGCTGTGGCGAAATACCGGCACCACCACGGCGATCACCACCGCACGCTCGACGGACGCGGTCTCGGCCGGGATGCTCTCGGCGGGTGTGGCAAAGGGCGGTGCAGGTTGCACGGCGGCCAAAGCGGCGGGTCGCGATCGCGGCATGAAAGAACGCCCCGTGCGCCCGGCGGTCAGGGCTTCGCTGCCGGTTCCGCCGCAACCGGCGTGCGGTTGCGGGGCCGAGCGCGCGGCGCCGCGACGGGGGCGCCTGATCTGCCGACGTTCGCGTCATCGCGCGGCGCCGCGGGGCTTGTCTGGTCAGCTGCACCGTTCGAGTGCACCGCCGCGCCGTCCGCCCCGTCGGCCGGCGCCGGTGCATCGCTGAGTTCTATGGCGCCCCAGGTCGCCCAGGCACGAGCCTCCGACGATCCGTCGCGCAGCCGCGTCGCCAGAAACAGCCGGCAGCCGGGTCCAGCCGGGGGCTCCAGCACCACCCCGATACGCCGCGCCTGCTCGCCGTGCAGCAGGTGCCATCCGGAGAAGCCGGGCGCCGCGTCGCCGCCATCGGTAAACAGCTCGACCGGCGAGGCATCCGGCGGCACAACCGCCATCGCGTACGCGATGTCCGGGGCTTCCGCGACCCCTGCCCTGATATCGGCAGAAACCCGCGCGATGCCCGGTGGCAACGGGCTGGGCAGCTGCGCGATTGTCGGGACGTTGCGATGCGGATGCACCAACAGCCGGCCCAGCTTGTCGAGGTAGCGCACCGAGGCGTAGTCGCGCTCGATCGTGGCGGCAAATTTATGCTGGGTCGCGCCGATCAGCTCGTCCGGCGACAGCTCGCGGAAGCGCCCCTGCGCCTGCCCCCGTTCCCGCGGCGCGTTCGTGAGTTGCGGCGGCCTGAGGCCGGCAATTCCACTCCAAATCCGCGCGCCGATGCTCGGCCACGGTCCCGTCGCCGCCCTCGGCACGGCGGCATAGGGCGTTTCCCAATGCGGCGGCGAAAACCCGATGGCCGGCGCTCCGGCTGCTTCGGACCAGACGCATTCGAGCACGACCTCATTGGGTTCATCGATGACCGCGCCCGGCGAAAAGCTGTTCCACCCCTCCAGCACGTCGCGATAGTCGATCACCCATTCACGCAGCACTCTCGCCGCCGGCTCCAGCCGAACCGCGATCCGCAGGTTGCCCGGCCTGCCCTCGGTCGGTTTGCGGAAATTCAGCTCGAAATACGACAAGCGCGACGACAATACCGGCAGCAACTGGGTCAATTTATCCCCGCGCCGTTCCGGCCGCCAAAATGACGCCAGCCGCTTCGGCTCATATTGCAGAACCGGGGTGTGCAGGTGGTTCGCCATCACGAACTGCTCGACCCGGCTGAAGGCAGTTTGCAGCGCACCGTAGGATTTACGCAGCAGCCGGTTCTGATTGAGGATGCTTTTGTTTTCGGCGCCGAGCAGGTCGACGATCGCCGCGAGCCGTTCGGCGATCCACTCGGCGGCGGCAAGACGGCGACGCTCGTCCGATTCGTCCCGAGCGAGACGACAGCAGGCCAGCGGCACGCCGCTTTTATCGAGCCACCACTGCTGCAGCACCGTGGCGAGGTCCGCGTCCGCCGCGGTGTGGATCAGTCCGAGGCACAGCATGTCCGGCTGGCCCAGCCGCCATTCCTCGCCATCGGCACCGCGCAGCACGATATCGGAACCGTCGAATTGCACGATTTGGGCGGCTTTGCCGCCCCCGCCGGCGCCCAGGCGCGCCAGATCCGAAAACCCCGTCCCCGGGCCAAGCAAGATCAACATCGAACTTTGCCGTCAAAAGGTTGACTTGGCCGACCCGGCCCCCGCGCGGGTCGCCCCAGGCGGCGCGCCGCCGGACGAGGGATTGCCCGGCGCGGCATGCGCTGCTAGGTTTCCGGACTACCTACCATAGTATGTGACGGCCCCGTAAGCCCGTATGCAAGCGCACGGCGCATCTCCGGACCGCGCGGAAGAGGCGGGGCGGCTGGAGCTGTTCGGCTTCAGCGCGCGCGCCGGCGGCCTCGTCATCGCCGGACGGGTGCCGCGTCGGGTTGCCGACGAGTTGGCCTCCGGCGAATTCATCGTCCACTTCGGGTCCGAAGAGGTGCCGGGCAGCGGCTGCGCCGGTTTCTATCCGCGCGGGGCGGCCGGTGAGGACAGTCTCGGCGCTATCGTCTTTGTCGCCCTGGCGGAACGCCCGCGCGGCCGGCCGACGGCGCTGACCACGCAGGCGGTGAAACACCGCTTCGCGGTTCCCGCACATGACGCGATCCGCGAGTTCGCCGCCGAGGCGCCGCCGAAATGGCTGGCGGCCGCGCTGCTGCAACGGGTGAACCCGCCCTTTCCGGGTGTGCTCATCGAGGCGCTGCTCCCCGACTGGGCCCGGCCGACCGGCATTGTCGATGCGATGGCCTACGACGCCGCTCTTGGCGGCTGGCTGATCGCCGGATCGGTCGCGCTGCCCGACTTCGCCGACGGCGAGACCGTGCTGCGCTGCTCGCTCGCCGGTATCGCGCAGGTGTTGCCGGCGCTGGT
>DATEKP010000345.1:0-7233 GCA_035277405.1 Allostellaceae bacterium
CTGCTATCGATTTACCGCCATTTCGGCTTTGACGACGTAGCGATCAAATTCGCCGACCGGCCGCCGCACCGTACCGGCAGCGACGCGCTGTGGGACCGCGCTGAACACGACCTGAAAGCCGCGGTCGAGCAAGCCGGCCTCGCTTATACGCAGAACCCGGGCGAGGGGGCGTTTTACGGCCCGAAGCTCGAATTCGTATTGCGCGACGCGCTCGGCCGCGACTGGCAATGCGGCACATTGCAGCTCGATTTCAACATGCCCGAGCGGCTCGGCGCGGTTTATGTCGGCGAGGATGGCGGCCGCCACACCCCGGTCATGCTGCACCGCGCGATCCTCGGCTCGATGGAGCGCTTCATCGGCATCCTGATCGAGCACTATGCGGGCGCCTTTCCGCTGTGGCTGGCGCCGGTGCAGGCGGTCGTCGCCACGATCACCGACGATGCCGCGCCCTACGCCGAGGAGGTGGCGCGCGAGCTGGCCGGCGCCGGGCTGCGCGCCGTCGCCGACACCGGCGGCGACAAGATCGGCTACAAGGTGCGCGAGCACAGCCTCGCGAAAGTCCCGCTGATCCTCGCGGTCGGGCGGCGCGAGGCGGAGCGGCGCGGCGTCTCGCTGCGCCGGCTGGGGAGTCCTGCGCAGGAAGCGCTTGCGCTGGCCGATGCCGTTGCTAGATTGAAATCGGAGGCTGCCGCGCCCGGCCAGCCTTGACTGCGGCGCGCAGACGTCGCGGTTTTGCGCAACTTACGAGAGGAGAGCCTACATACCCAGACCACCCATGAACCTCGCGCCGACCCGCGAGGGACCGCGCGTCAACGGCGAAATCAACGTGATGCGCGTGCGGCTCGTAGACGAGCAGGGTCGGATGGTGGGTGTCGTCGGGCGCAGCGAAGCGCTCGCCATGGCCGCCGAAGCCGGCCTCGACCTGGTCGAGATCGCCCCCAATGCCGATCCGCCGGTGTGCAAAATCCTCGATTTCGGCAAGTTCAAGTACGAAGAACAGAAGAAGAAAAACGAAGCGCGCAAAAAGCAGAAGATCATCGAAGTCAAGGAAATCAAACTGCGTCCCAGCATCGATGACCACGATTACGAGGTCAAGATGCGCAGCATGAACAAGTTCATCGAAGAGGGCGACAAGGTCAAGGTGACGATGCGGTTCCGCGGGCGCGAGCTGGCGCACCAGGAACTCGGCATGAACGTGTTGATGCGGGTCAGGGACGATCTCGACACGATCGCCAAGGTCGAGCAGATGCCGCGCATGGAAGGCCGCCAGATGACGATGGTCGTGGCGCCGCGCTGAAGCGCGGCAGGTTTCGAACGGTAAGGCAGGTGGAGCGTGGCGCAACCCGCTCGGGTGCGTTGAACGGCCACGGTGCGTCTTTCGAGACGGCCGCTGCGCGGCCTCCTCAGGATGACTTTCTTTCTTAATGCCATCACAAAGTCTCGTCATCCTGAGGAGCGCCTGAAGGGCGCGTCTCGAAGGACGCAAAGTTGCGCTTGCGGCGCCGTCGCTGCGGCGCGTCAAGACTTATGCAAAGGTCCGGCTGCGCCGGGATTTACCCGCCCGACGGGACGTCGCTCAGGCCGCGGTGCGCCGATAGAGGTGGTAGCGGCCGGGGGCAACGCCGCCCGGGGCCGGCAATATCTCGAGCTCGGGACGGGCGAGCGGCGGGTCGCTGACGAGGACGCCGCCGCGGCGCAGCAGCGCCACAATGTTCGGTGCCAGCTCGTCCGCCAGCGCGCGGTTGGCGGCGGCGTCGCCGGTGCCGACATCGAGATGGGCGAGCGCGACCTCCCCGCCGAGCCGGCCGCGCATCGCGACCAGCGTCTCGCGCATGTCGCCGAGGATCAGCCGGTCGGCCGGCGGGACGCAATCGGGATGGGCGGCAACCCGCCGCTCACACACGAAAATCTCGCGCTCGGGGAACAGCTCGCGCAGATGGTCGTAGGTGCGCCCGTTGCCGAGCCCCAGTTCGAGCACAACGCCATCGACGTCGCGGATCAGGTCGGCGGCGCGGCCGAGGCAGGCGCGCTGCGCCTCAAGGCGGCGGATAAAGCTGTCGAGCCGGCTCATTCCGCCGGAGCCGCCCCCTCCCGATGCGCCGGCGCCTCGCGCAGCTGCCGCACTTCCGACAGTGCGCCGCGCAGCTGGTTGTTGGTGGCGTCGAGCCGCTGCGCCAGTTCGCGCATGATCGAGACGGCCATCGTCGGAAATTCCCGCACCATGCGCATGAACGGATCCTTGGCGATGCGCAGGCAGACCAGCCGGCTCTTCGCGCGCACCGTCGCGTTGCGCGGCCCGTCGCTGAGGATTCCCATCTCGCCGACGATGTCGTTCGCCCCGAGGGTGGCCACCGTGATCGGCCCGGCCGGGCCTTCGAGCACGATGTCGGCCTCGCCCTCGATGATCAGATAGGCCGCGTCGGCCGCATCACCCTGCCGGCACAGCGTCATCCCGGCGTCGTAGCCGACCCGCTCGCTCATAAAGGCGAGCAATTTCAGCTTCGCCGGCTCGATCTCGGCGAAAATCGGGATGCGGCGCAGCAACTCGTATTCCTGCATCAGACTCACGGTTTCCTCCCGTTTATTCTGCGGGCGCCTCTGTTCTGGGTTGAGGGGCGCATTGTCATTCTGCCGCGATCAACAGGGCGGCCAGCGAATCCTTGCGGTCGAGCTCGGCGAAGGTGCCCTGCTCGGCGAGCTTGCCGCCGCTCATCACCAGGATGCGGTCGAAATTGCGCGCCAGGCCGGCGCGGTGCAGCACCCAGACAAGACCGCGGCCGGCCATCTCCCGGCGCAGCCCGGCGCTTGCCTTGGCCTGGGCCGGGCCGTCGAGCGCGCTGGTCGCCTCGTTCAGGATCAACAGGTCGGGGCGCTTGAGCAGCGCCCGCGCGATCGCCGCGCGCTGCCGCTGGGCAAGGCTCAGCCGCGAGCCGCCGCTGCCGACCTGGTAATCGAGGCCGGCATCGATGATTGCCGGGCGCAGCCCCAGCGCCGCCAGCACCTCGGCCAGCACCGCCGGCACGCGCACCGGCGCATCGGCCTCTCCGTAGGCGATCTTGCCGACCAGGATATTGTCCTGCAGCGAGGCGGCGGCGTTGTAGCGCTCGGGGTCGAAAAACTCGATCTGCCCCTTCGCCTCCTCCGGCAGGTCCCGGCGGAAGATGCGGCGGGCTTCCAACAGACGCTGCTGCATGCCCTCGTCGAGCACGTCAAGGCGGTGGCGCGCGGCGATCAACTTGAACGGCAGCGACAACAGCTTCTGCCGCTGCTCGCGTTTGAGCGCGGCGATGCCGCCGCCGTCGATCGTGCTGAGGATCGCGGCGAATTCCGGCAGGTCGTCGGCGCTGATGAAGCTGAACTGCTCGAAGAACTCGTGACCGGGGGGCAGGTCGGCGAACATTTCGGTCATCATCGCGGCGATTTCGCGGCCCATCGCGACCAGGTCCTCGGTCAACCCGGCCGTGTCGAGCACGCCCAACACGTACGTGTTCTCGGCCAGCGCGTCGAAATCGAACACCGGCCCGATCGGCGTGCCGAACAGCAGGTTTTCGGCCACGCTGGCATTGGTGTTGTAGCGGCCGGGATCGTAGCTTTCGACGAGCTTGGTGATGCCGTCATCGACGAGGCGCTGCGCGAGGGCGCGCCGCGCCTGCAGCAGGCGCGCCGTCAGCTCCGGGTCCGCCGCCGGGTCGATGTGGCCGCGCAACCCGAAATTGTAGACATCCTCCTCGAAATCGAGCTCGGCCAGAAGTTCGGCGATGCGCCGGGTCAGCGCCGGCCGATCGGCCACCCCGGCGGCGGCGTAATCGACCCAATCGGCATGCAGGTCGAAGTCGATGTTGCCCGATTGACGCGCCTCGGCCAGCTGCCGCGTCCGCCGGCGCTCCTCGGCTTCCTCGTATTCGGCCGGCCGCAGCGGTCGGTGGCGCAGGCTCAGCAGCAGGTTGTCCCGCAGGCTGCCGGCGAACAGATACGGCGTCGCGCCGACATAGCCGATGCGCCGCCCGACCGCGGCGACCGGCAGTTCGGCGAGATTGTGGCCGCCGATCGCGATGCGCCCGCCGGTCGGCCGCAGCAGCCGCGCCAGCAGCAGCGCCAACTCGCTCTTGCCGCTGCCGCCCTGGCCGATCACCGCGACGTGCTCGTCGAGGCCGAGGGTGAAGCTGACGCCGTCGACCACCCGGCTCTTGTCGTCCTCGGCGAGGGACAGATTGGTGGCGGCCACCTCGCCTTCGAACGGCGCGATGCGGTCGGGCTCGTCGAGCAGGATCTCGGCGTCGATCATGCCGGTCGGCTGGAACTGCTCGACGATCTGATCGTAGGTGATCCGCGCGTTTTCCTTGATCTGGTAGAAGTCCAGCAGTTCCTTGACCGGCGAGGTCATGTCCTTGTAGGCGGCGAGCACGGCCACCAACGCGCCGAACGACAGGTTGCCGCGGATCACCAGATATCCGCCGATCGAGTAGAAGAAAAACGGCACCAGCTGGTTAATGAAATTGTTGAGGCGCTTGGTGAAGAACTTGCGCTGATAAATCTCGAAACGTATGTCGTAAATCCGGCCCAGCAGATGCGCGAAATCCGCCAGCTGCAATTTGACGATGTCATTGGCGTGGATCTCGACCATGCCGGCGGCCGACTCGTTGACCCGGTCGGCGACCTGGCGGACCGTGCGCACGCGGGTCCGGTTGAGCCGGTTTACCTTGGCCTGCAGCTTCGGGATCACGTAGCTCTGCACCGGGATGCCGGCGACGGCGGCGGCGCCAAGCACCGGGTCCTGCATGAACATGAAGAAGATGATCGTCAGGAACGTGCCGCCCTGGAAGGCCGGCAACGCCAGCGCATCGCCGATGAAGCCGCCGAGCTGCTCGCATTCGGCCGTGATCATCGGGATGATCTGAGCGGACGACGATTTGTGGAAATAGCCGAGCGGAAAGCGCAGCAGGCGGACATAGAGCTGATAGCGAAAGCGCCGCAGCATGCGCTCGCCCAGCCGGCCTTTGTAGGTGTTGATGCGCTGCTTGAACCAGCCATTGACAAAAACCAGCGCGAGAAACGCGGCGCACAGCAGCATCAGGTAGGGAACGCGATCGAACTCGATGCCGAGCACCGACTGCGGGAACTTGGCGTTCTCGCGGATCGCGTGGTTGATGATCGTTTTCGGCAGGTCGAGCGAATAATAAAGAAACGGGAACGACGCCGCCGTCACCAGCAGCAACCAGATCTGCTGGCGCAGGCTGTGCTTGAAGACGAAGCGGTAGACGGTCGGTTCGAGATCGCTGGTCTGCGGCTGCGGGGCCTCGGCGGCCGCCGCTGCGCGGCGCGGCTTGATGCGCGGCAGGAAGCGCGGGCGCAGCGCTTCTTCGACGGTTGTGGCGACCGCCGCCATGCTCTTCATCGCGCAACCGTGCCGTTATGGGCGCGGCGCAACTGGGAAAACTCCATCTCGCCTGTCCTACAACCCCATGTCATAGTCGCGCCAAGCAAGAGGGACGGAGACGGCGCGTGGGCGACCGCAGCGGCCATAAGCGCATCCTGATCTACAGCCACGACAGCTTCGGCCTTGGCCATCTGCGCCGCTGCCGCGCCATCGCGCATTCGCTGGTCGATGCCGACCCCTCGTTGTCGGTGCTGATCTTATCGGGGTCGCCGATCATCGGCAGCTTCGATTTCCGCTCGCGTGTCGATTTTGTGCGCATTCCCGGCGTTATCAAGCTGCGCAATGGCGAGTACGTCTCGCTCAACCTCGATATCGACATCGAGGAGACGCTGGCGATGCGCTCCTCGATCATCCGCCACACGGCGGAGATTTTCGACCCCGACATGCTGATCGTCGACAAGGAGCCGCTCGGGCTGCGCGGCGAGGTCAGAGCGACGCTCGACCTCTTGAAGGAACGCGGCACGCCGCTGATCCTCGGGCTGCGCGACGTGATGGACGAGCCGAGCGCGCTCGAAAGCGAATGGCAGCGCAAGCACGCGGTCTCCGCCCTCGGCGAGTACTACGACGAGATCTGGGTCTACGGCCTGCCGCAGATCTGCGATCCGCTCGCCGGCATCGCGCTGCCGGCGAGCGTGCGGCGGCGGATGGTCTATACCGGCTATCTGCACCGCCGCATCCCGGACGGCGCCGCCGGGGCGAGCCTCGCCGACCTGCCGGACGGCGGCTTTCTGCTGGTGACGGCCGGCGGCGGCGGCGACGGCGACGGCCTGTTCGACTGGGTGCTGGCGGCCTACGAGCACGACCCCGGCGGCTTGCCGCCGGCGCTCTTGAATTTCGGCCCGTTCATGCTGCCCGACCTGCAGGCCGCCTTTGCCGCGCGTGCCGCCCGCCTGCCGGACGTGCGCACCTTGACCTTCGATGCCCGCCTCGAAACGCTGCTGGCGCGCGCCGGCGGCATCGTCGCGATGGGCGGCTACAACACGTTTTGCGAAATCCTGTCGTTCGACAAGCCGGCGCTGATCGTGCCGCGCACGACGCCGCGGCTCGAACAATACATCCGCGCCCGGCGCGCCGCCGAACTCGGCCTCGCCGCGCTGCTGTCCGACGACGACGGCCGCGAGCCGCGCCGCATGCGGGCGGCGCTGCTCCAGCTGATGCAGCAGCCCCGCCCCTCCTCGGTGGTCATTCCCGGGCTCCTCGATGGCATGGCAAGCGTCAATCGGCTGGCCCGCAAATGGCTGAGCCAGGGGCACGTGCAGCGCATGCCGCTCGGCGCCCGGCGCAACGCATGACCAGGACGGCGCCTGCCGCGGCCGAGAGCCGCGTCGCCTTCGTGCTGAAGGGTTATCCGCGGCTGTCGGAGACCTTCATCGCGCAGGAGATCCTGGCGCTCGAACGGCGCGGTCTCGCCATCGACATCGTCTCGCTGCGCCATCCGACGGACCGCGCGACCCACCCGGTGCACGGCCGGATCGCCGCCCCGGTGCTGTACCTTCCGGAGTACCTGAAGGACGAGCCGAGGCGCGTCTGGGCCTCCTGGCGGCGGGCGCGGCGGCTGGCGGGCTACCGCGCGGCGCGGCGGCAGTGGCTGGCCGATCTCATTCGCGACCCGACGCCGAACCGCATCCGCCGCTTCGGCCAGGCCCTGGTCCTGGCCGCCGAAATCGGCGCAGACGTGCGCCATCTGCACGCGCATTTCCTGCACACCCCGGCCTCGGTGACGCGCTATGCGGCGCTGATGCGCGGGCTGCCGTGGTCGGTCTCGGCGCACGCCAAGGACATCTGGACGATCCCCG
>DATEKP010000346.1:0-2253 GCA_035277405.1 Allostellaceae bacterium
TTTTCGATGAAATCGACGATGCGCATCTTCTCGTCGACGGCCATGACGCCGAAATCGGACGCCCCGGCGATCGGCACCTCGATGCAGCCGACGATGCACTGGGCGCCCTTCGCCCGCATGTCGAGCAGCATGTTCGAATAATCCATCTTGTAGATGTGGTCGCCGGCCAGGACGACGAAGAATTCCGGCCGGGCGGCTTTCAGAATGTCAAAGTTCTGGTAGACCGCATCGGCGGTGCCGCGATACCAGGTGCCCTCGTCGAGCCGTTGCTGCGCCGGCAGCAGATCGAGGAATTCGTTCATCTCCGGGCGCAGGAACGACCACCCCATCTGCAGATGACGCAACAGGCTGTGCGCCTTGTACTGCGTCAAGACGGCGATGCGGCGGATATTCGAATTGAGGCAGTTCGACAGCGCGAAATCGATGATGCGGAACTTGCCGCCGAAAAACACCGCCGGTTTGGCGCGGCGGTCGGTCAGCTGTTTCAGCCGGCTGCCGCGGCCGCCGGCCAGCACGAGGGCGATCGTCTGCCGGGCCAGGCGCTGTTGCAGGCGGGCCGAAGAGAGCATCGGTCGTCCCCTTTCCGATCGCCCCGCGCATCGAACTTAGGCCTGCGACATTAACCCAATTGCCGCCGCGCGGCGAGCATCGCGCCAAAGGAGTGCAATGACCCGTCATGGCAGGCTTGAGCCGGCCGTCTAAGAAAAACGTCAAGGATGTTCCGGTCTTCCAGGTCCCCGCGTAGGCGGGGACCCATTTTTCGGCCGTCCGTGCGCCGGCACGATGGGTCCCTGCCTTCGCAGGGACCCCAAAATCTGGCTCAAAGCCCGGCTATGACGAGCGATAATTACAGGATGAAGCGCGACAGGTCGGCATTCTTGGCGAGCGAGCCGACGCGCTCGCGGACACAGGCGGCGTCGATCGTGATGGCGCTGCCGCTCGGCTGGTCGGAGGCGGTGAAGCTGATCTCTTCGAGCAGCCGCTCCAGAATTGTGTGCAGCCGCCGCGCGCCGATATTCTCGACCGTGGCGTTGATCTGCTCGGCCAGCAGCGCGATCTCGTCGATCGCCTCCTCGTGGAATTCGAGGGTCACCCCCTCGGTCGCGAGCAGCGCGCGGTATTGCTTGACGAGGCTGGCTTCCGGCTCGGTCAGGATGCGGCGCAGATCGCTGCGGTCGAGCGCCTTCAACTCGACGCGGATCGGCAGCCGCCCCTGCAATTCCGGCAGGAGGTCCGACGGCTTTGCCAGGTGGAAGGCG
Source organism: Allostellaceae bacterium (assembly GCA_035277405.1). GTDB lineage: Bacteria > Pseudomonadota > Alphaproteobacteria > ATCC43930 > CGMCC-115725 > DATARH01. Next base: position 1,260 of record DATEKP010000346.1, read on the forward strand.
CCCGAAGCGATGAACAGGATGTGGTCGGTCTTGATCGTGCCGTGCTTGGTGGCGACGGTGGTGCCCTCGATCAACGGCAACAGGTCGCGCTGCACCCCCTCGCGGCTGACATCGGCGCCTGAATAACCGCCGCCGCGCTCGCTGCGGCCGCAAATCTTGTCGATCTCGTCGAGAAAGACGATGCCGTTCTGTTCGGCCGCCTGGATCGCCTCGCGTACGACGCGCTCCTGGTCGAGCAGCTTGTCGCTTTCCTCGGCGATCAGCACCTGATGGCTCTCGGCGACGGTCATGCGCTTCGGCTTGCTGCGGCCGCCAAAGGCCTTGCCGAAGATGTCGCCGAGATTGAGCATGCCCATCTGCGCCCCCGGCATGCCGGGGATCTCGAAGGTCGGCAGGCTGGCCGCGGCGTTTTCCTGCACGGCGATCTCGATCTCGCGGTCGTCGAGCGCGCCCTCGCGCAGCATCTTGCGGAATTTCTGCCGGGTGTCGGCGCCGGCGTGGTTGCCGACCAGCGCGTCGAGCACGCGCTTCTCGGCATTGAGTTCGGCCTTCGCCTCGACCTGCTTGCGGAGGCGCTCGCGCGTCATCCCGATCGAAATCTCGACGAGGTCGCGGGCGATCTGCTCGACATCGCGGCCGACATAGCCGACCTCGGTGAACTTGGTCGCCTCGACCTTCAAGAACGGCGCCTCGGCGAGCCGCGCCAGGCGGCGCGCGATCTCGGTCTTGCCGCAGCCGGTGGGGCCGATCATCAGGATGTTTTTCGGCAACACCTCCTCGCGCAGTTCCGCCGGCAATTGCTGGCGGCGCCAGCGATTCCTCAGTGCGATCGCGACCGCGCGCTTCGCCTCGTCCTGACCGACGATGAAACGGTCCAATTCGGAGACGATCTCGCGCGGGCTGAACGCGGTCATACCGTGCCACTCCCTTCGCCATGGCCGGGCTCGACCCGGCCACCCACGAAAACAAAAACGTAGATGCCCGGCACAGGGCC
>DATEKP010000347.1:0-2839 GCA_035277405.1 Allostellaceae bacterium
TCCGGCGACAGCACGGCGAGGAGCGGCACCAGCCAGCGCCAGCGCCGGTCGCTGAACGGCGCCGCAGCCCAGGCGACCGCTGCCGCGAGCAATCCGATGCTCAACGGGCCGAACGCGAGCGCGGCGGCGTGCAGCGCCGCCTCGCCGCTGGACACCGGCGCGAACGGCGCCGCCAGCAGCAGCAGGATGGCGTCGATCAGATGCGACCAGTGAAGAACCGTTCCCGCACCGGCCGAATCGCGGGGCACGACATAGACCAGCGCGTGCTGGCTCAGCATCTCGCGCAGCCGCACCAGCCGCATGTAGGTATCCGGGTTGACCAGCGATCCTTGCAGGACGGCGGGAAACGCGCGCAATCCGATGGCCGCGGCGAGGAGCGTGGCCGTCGCGAAATAGGCCAGGCCCTCTCCGAGGGCGACCGGCGCCCCGGCGAGCTGCACGCCGAAGCGTGGCCGGACGAGGTCGGGCCGGCGCTGCGCGGCCGGGTCGATCGGCCGGACCTGATGCTCGCTCATGCCACTGCCCCCTGCCGCGCGGATCGCGCAACGGCGCGATGCGATGGGTAGGCGACGCGAATTAAGCTATTCTTTACGGCAGCCGTCTGCCCCCGCAGCACCAGGACAGCGATGCCGCTCGACAACCCCCCCGCCTCCCCGCGGCTCGAACAGCGCCTCAGGCGCGAACTGCGCGGCGAGGTCATGTTCGACCCGTTCAGCCGCGGCCGCTACGCGACCGACGCCTCGATCTACCAGATCGAACCGCTCGGGGTCGCCGTGCCGCGGGACAAGGCAGATGTCGCGACGGCCTTGCAGATCGCGCGCGAGGAAGGAGTGCCGGTGCTGCCGCGCGGCGGCGGCACGTCGCAATGCGGCCAGACCGTGGCGCGCGCGCTGGTGCTCGATTGCAGCAAGCACATGGACGCGGTCGTCGCGCTCGATGTCGAGGCGCGGCGCGTGCGCGTGCAGCCGGGCGTCGTCATGGAACGGCTCAACCAGCTGCTGCGCCCGCACAAATTGTGGTTCCCGGTCGATGTCTCGACCGGTGACCGCGCGACGATCGGCGGCATGACCGCCAACAACAGCTGCGGCGCGCGCTCGATCCGCTACGGCAACATGGTGCACAACGTGCGCGCGATCGACGCGATCCTGGCCGACGGCAGCGCGGCGCGGTTCGCCGAGGTGCCGGGCAATTTCGGGGACGATGTCGAACCCGAGCGTTATCGCGGGCTAGTGCGCGACATGCGCGCGCTGCACCGCCGCGAGGCCGAGGAGATCGAGGCGCGCTTCCCGAAATTGCTGCGCCGCGTCGGCGGCTACAACATCGACATGATCGATGACGCCGGCCACAACATGGCGCATCTGCTGGTCGGCTCGGAGGGCACGCTCGCGTTTTTCAGCGAGATCGAGCTCGACCTGCAGCCGATCCCGCCACACCGGGTCCTCGGCATCTGCCACTTCCCGAGCTTCTACCAAGCGATGGACTCGACCCGGCGCATCGTCGAGCTGGGCCCGGCGGCGGTCGAGCTAGTCGATCGCACGATGATCGAATTGGCGCGAGACAATCCGGTCTTCCGCCCGGTCGTCGATCGCTTCGTCAAGGGCGAGCCGGACGCGATCCTGCTGTGCGAGTTCGCCGGCCCGGACGCCGAGGACAATCTGCGGCGCCTCAAAGACCTCGTCGAATTGATGGGCGACCTCGGTTTCCCGGACAGCGTCATCGAGGCGACCGACCCTGCCTTCCAGAGTGCGGTATGGAACGTCAGGAAGGAAGGTCTCAACATCATGATGTCGATGAAGGGAGACGGGAAACCGATCTCCTTCATCGAGGATTGTGCGGTGCGGCTTGAGGACCTCGCCGAATACACCGACCGGCTGACCCAGGTCTTCAAGAAACACGGCACCTACGGCACGTGGTACGCGCACGCCTCGGTCGGCACTCTGCACGTGCGCCCTGTCATCAATTTGAAGGAGGAGCTGGGCGCCAAGCAGATGCGCGCGATCGCGGAGGAAGCCTTCGCGATGGTGCGCGAATACAAGGGGTCGCATTCCGGCGAGCACGGCGACGGCCTCGTGCGCTCCGAGCACCATCTGGCGATGTTCGGCCCGCGCATCGTCAAGGCCTTCGAGGAGGTCAAGGACACCTTCGATCCTGGGGGCCTGTTCAACCCCGGCAAGATCGTGCGGCCCCCGAAAATGGACGACCGCACCCTGTTCCGCTTCAAGCCGGGGTACCGGCGGGTGCCGCTCGACAGCGTGCTCGACTGGTCGGAATGGGGGTCTTTCGCCAGCGCCGCCGAGATGTGCAACAACAACGGCGCCTGCCGGAAATCCGAGCCCGGCGTCATGTGCCCCAGCTACCGCGCCACCGGCGACGAGCAGCATTTGACGCGCGGCCGCGCCAACACGTTGCGCCTGGCGTTGTCGGGGCAGCTCGGCCCGGATGCGCTCGTCTCGGACGCGATGCGCGACACGATGGCGCTGTGCCTGTCGTGCAAGGGCTGCAAGCGCGAATGCCCGACCGGTGTCGACATGGCGCGGATGAAGATCGAGTTCCTGCACCACTACAAGAAGCGCCACGGTCTCACGGCGCGCGACCGGCTGGTCGCCTATCTGCCGCGCTATGCGCCCTACGCCGCCCGCCTCGCGCCCTTGCTCAACCTGCGCAACCGGGTGCCGGCATTGGCCGCGCTCGGCGAGCGCCTCCTCGGCCTCAGCGCCCGCCGGCAACTGCCCGAATGGTCGGCGGATTACTATCGCGGCGCCGCCACCGGGCCGCGGGCGTCCGGCCCGCATGCGGGCCAGAGGGCCGCGGCCCCGAGTACCCTCACCCGACCGCGGCT
>DATEKP010000348.1:0-2253 GCA_035277405.1 Allostellaceae bacterium
GCCGATGCCGACGAGCCCGGCCTGGCGCAGCCAACGGTTGCGGTGCACCAACCCAAGCGCCAGCATCGCGCCGGCGAAGGCGAGCCAGGCGAGCGAATAGGCGTACCACTCGGCCTCGCCGCTCGCCCCGAACAGCGCGACGCGGCCCTGGAACAGATGCCGGATTTCCAGGCTGACCCAGGCGAATGCGAAGACGCCCGCAAGCACCTGCGCCGTCGCGCGCAGCAGCTTCCGGCCGGGGCTGAGCCAGGCGATTGCCGCGTAGATCAAGGCGGGAATCGCGGCAGCCGGCAGCAGCGCGTCGAAGATCGGCAGCTCGCCGACATCCACCCCGAACAGCAGCAGCACCGTCTCCCACAGCACCGCGAAGATGCTGGCGATTGCGAGCAGCAGGCCGCCGCCCCACTGCAGCACCGGACGCGCGCGGCGCTCGCCGAGCACGATCATCGCGCCGGCGAAGGCCAGCCACAGCGAGATCAGGGCCCCGCCGACCGCGAAATCGCCGCCCCATTCCATCGTTAGCCGGCCATAGGCCGCGTGGATCAGCTCCAGGGTCAGCAGCGCCAGCAAAAACACGGCGCTGCCGGCTTCGAGCACCCAGACGAGCGCGTCGTCCTTGCGCCCGCCGAACTGCCGCGTCGCGACGACGAACGCCAGCGCCGGCAAGCCGTAGCCGTAAAGCAGCCAGTTGAAGATCGGCGTCGGGCCGAGCGGATAGTCGAGCAGGTACGGGTTCAGCAGCAGCCGGATCAGCACGATTGCTGCGATGCAGAGGGCGGCTTGCCGCAGACCCGGCGCTCTCAGCCGGCCGTCGACCCAGCCGATCGCCGGCAGATGCAACGCGAGCGCGACGGTCAGCCAGGCCTCGCCAAGCGCCAGGGTGGCGGCGAAGATCGTGCAGCCGAGGACGCCGATCGCATAGGCGGCAAGCGCGATCTCGATCTCGACCGCGCCGGTGCGGCGCCGCACGACCGCAGCGGCCGCAGTCAGTTCGGCCCCCGCCAGCGCCAGCGCCATCAGCGTCCACGCGGCATCGAGCTCGAATTTCTGCAGCCGCCAATAGGCGATCACCAGGATCGCCAGCGGGACCGCGGCGGACAGCGCGGCCCAGCGGCCCGGCCGGGCCACCCGCGGCAACAGCAGGAACGGGACCGGCCCGAGCAAAACTCCGAACGCCACCGCCGCCGTGATGAAATCGGCGAGATGGTCCGGCCCGATGCGGAACACCTTGAGGCTGACATCGGCCAGCGGCAATGGCAGTGTCCAGCCGGCGAGCAGCGCCAGCGCCAGCGCGCCGGACACGGCAATCGCATCGTCGAGCGGCGGATCGCGCCAGGCCAGCGCCAGCAGTCCGATCGTCGTCAACAGCGCAGCGGCAATGCTGGTCGCCCCGAACCCGTCGGCTTCCGCCAGCAGCAGCAGCCCGCCGGCGATTGCCCACCACGCCGCCCGTGCGGCGGCGCGCACCATCGCCGTCTCGGCGATCCCGGCGAGAAACGCGACGCGCGCGACGCCGCGGCGCAACGCTACGAACAGCCCGAACTGCACCAGCAGATAAAGGGCGACGACCGGCGTCTCCGGCGCGTGCGCCGCGGCCAGCCACAACGGCACCCACAGCATGGCTCCGGCCAATGACAGCCAGGCGAGCCACCACCAGGCGCGGTGGCGCAGCACGGCCAAGGAGCCGGCGGTGACGACCGCGAGATAGGTGAAGAGCGCCAGCGCGTGCGGCGTCTCGCTGGCGACGAGAGCCGGCACGACGAACGCCCCGACCAGACCCAGCGCCGCGACGAACGGCCCGTGCAACAGCGATTGCGCCACGGCCGCGCCGGCGGTCAGGGCGAGCAGCGCGAAGGCGAGCCCGGCCGGCAGCAGGCCGTAGAGCGCATAGGCGGCATAGAGGCTGGCGAACACGGTCGCCGCGCCGGCCGCCGCGAGCGCAGGTGGCACATAGGATGCGCCGCCTGCTTCCGCCGGTTCGGATGGCTCGCGCCGGCGCAGCCATTCGGCGCCGAGCGACAGCGCGACGCCGAGCGCAACCCCGAGCACGACGCGCACGGGGGGGATCAGCCAGCCGCGATCGATCGACAGCTTGACGAGAAAAACCCCGCCGAGCGCGATCGTCGCCCCGCCCAGCCACACCAGCCAGTGCTCGACCAGCACCTGCTCCCAGCTGCGCCCCGGCGCGGCGGGAGCCGGCGCCGCCGCAACCTCGGGCGCGGCGGCAGGCGGCTCGGGAATGGGCGGCGCCGA
>DATEKP010000349.1:0-4315 GCA_035277405.1 Allostellaceae bacterium
ACCGAAAAGCTCGCGGCGCTGGCCGCGCACGTCAAAGCGGCGCTGCCCGGCGCCGTACTGGCGAGCGAGACGCGCTATGGCGAATTGTGCCTCGCCGTGGAACGCGAGGCATTGCTGCGGGTGCTCGGCTTCCTGCGCGACGACCCGAAATGCCGCTTCACCGTGCTGTGCGACGTCTGCGGCGTCGATTACCCCGACCGGGCGCGGCGCTTCGATGTCGTCTACAACCTGTTGAGCGTCACGCTGAACCAGCGCATCCGCCTCAAGATCGAGACCGACGAGGACACGCCGGTGCCCTCGGCGACCGGCCTCTACAGCTCGGCCGGCTGGTGGGAGCGCGAGACCTGGGATCTTTACGGCATCTATTTCAGCGACAACCCCGATCTGCGCCGCATCCTGACCGATTACGGCTTCGAGGGGCATCCGTTGCGCAAGGATTTCCCGCTGACGGGCTATGTCGAGCTGAAATACGACGAAGACCAGAAGCGCGTCGTCTACGAGCCGGTACGCTTGAAACAGGAATTCCGCAGCTTCGATTTCCTGTCGCCATGGGAGGGCATGGACAAGATCCTGCCGGGCGACGAGAAGGCCGGCGAGGCTCCGGCCGGAGAAGCGCCGAAGGGGACCGGCGCATGAGCGACCGCACGACCCTGCCGCCGCCGGCGGGCGATCCGGGCGGCGAACTCGCCGGGGCGCCGGCGATCCGCAATTTCACGATGAATTTCGGACCGCAGCACCCGGCGGCGCACGGCGTCATGCGGCTCGTCCTTGAAATGGACGGCGAGGTCATCGAGCGCGCCGACCCGCATATCGGCCTGTTGCACCGCGGCACCGAGAAGCTGATCGAACACAAGACCTACCTGCAGGCGATCCCCTATTTCGATCGGCTCGATTACGTGTCGCCGATGTGCCAGGAGCACGCCTTCGCGCTGGCGGTCGAAAAGCTGATGGGCATCGCGCCGCCGCCGCGCGCCCAGTACATCCGCGTGCTGTTCGCCGAGATCACCCGCATCCTCAACCATCTGCTCAACGTCTGCGCCTTTGCCCTCGATGTCGGCGCACTGACCCCGTTCCTGTGGGGGTTCGAGGAACGCGAGCGGTTGATGGAGTTTTACGAGCGCGCCTCCGGCGCCCGGCTGCACGCCAATTACTTCCGGCCGGGCGGCGTGCACATGGATTTGCCGTCGGGCCTGACCGACGACATCGCCGCGTTCTGCGAGAATTTCCCGCAGACAATCGACGACATCGAGGTGTTGCTGACCGAAAACCGCATCTTCAAACAGCGCACGGTCGATATCGGCATCGTCAACGCCAGGGACGCGCTCGATTGGGGATTTTCCGGGCCGATGCTGCGCGGCTCCGGCATCGCCTGGGATTTGCGCCGCGCCCAACCTTACGACGCCTACGACAAGGTCGATTTCGACGTGCCGGTTGGCAAAAACGGCGATTGCTGGGACCGCTACCTCGTGCGGCTCGAAGAGATGCGCCAGTCATTGCGCATCATCAAGCAGGTGCTGGAGCAATTGCCGCCCGGCCCGATCAAGGTCAACGATCGCAAGGTCGCGCCGCCGCCGCGGGCCGAGATGAAATCGTCGATGGAAGCCCTGATCCATCATTTCAAGCTATACACCGAGGGCTACCACGTGCCGGCCGGCGAGACCTACACGGCGGTCGAGGCGCCGAAGGGCGAATTCGGCGTCTATCTGGTCGCCGACGGCAGCAACCGGCCCTATCGCTGCAAGATCCGCGCGCCGGGTTTCGCCTTCCTGCAGGCCACAGAGTTCATGACGAAGGGCCACATGCTGGCCGATCTGGTCGCGATCATCGGCTCGATGGACATCGTGTTCGGAGAGATCGACCGATGAATTCGCATGGCGAGGGGCCGCCGGTCGTCCAGCCGGAGCATTTCGAGTTCACGCCGGAGAACCTGGAGCGAGCGAAGGCGCACATCGCCAAATATCCGCCCGGCCGGCAGCAGAGCGCGGTGTTGCCATTGCTCGACCTGGCGCAGCGCCAGGCGGGCGGCTGGCTGCCGCTGACGGCGATGCACCACGTCGCGGAATTGCTGGAGATGCCGCGCATCCGCGTCTACGAGGTCGCGACGTTCTACACGATGCTGAATTTGCGACCCGTGGGGCGCTACCTGCTGCAGGCCTGCACAACGACGCCGTGCTGGCTGCGCGGCTCGGACGACGTGGTCGCGGCGTGCGAGAAGAAGCTCGGCATCGGCATCGGCGGAACGACGCCGGACGGCCTCTTCACGCTGGTCGAGGTCGAATGCCTCGGCGCCTGCGTCAACGCGCCGATCCTGCAGGTCAACGACGATTACTACGAGGACCTCGACGGCCCGAAAACCGGGCAATTGCTCGACGCGCTGCGCGAGGGCAAGCCGCCGCCCATCGGTTCGGTCATCGGCCGGCGCGGCTCGGCGCCGCTGTCGGGCAAGACCGCGCTGACCGAGGCGCCGGAGCCGCCGCAATTGCAGGCCGCGTTGCAGCCGGGCGCCGCCGAGGAGGCCGGAGAAAAGCACGATGCTGGCTGACAAGGACCGCGTCTTCACCAACCTCTACGGCGAGCACGACTGGCATCTCGCCGGCGCGCGCCGCCGCGGCGATTGGGATGGCACCAAGGAGGTGATCCAGAAGGGGCGCGACTGGATCGTCAACGAGATCAAGGAATCGGGGCTGCGCGGACGCGGCGGCGCCGGTTTTCCGACCGGTCTCAAATGGTCGTTCATGCCGAAACAGAGCGACCGCCCGACCTATCTCGTCGTCAACGCCGACGAGAGCGAACCCGGCACCTGCAAGGACCGCGACATCCTGCGCTGGGACCCGCACAAATTGCTCGAAGGCTGCGTCTTGGCGGGCGCCGGCATGGGCTGCACCGCCTGCTACATCTACATCCGCGGCGAGTTCTACAACGAGGCCCGGCACCTGCAGACCGCGATCGAGGAGGCCTACGACGCCGGTCTCGTCGGCAAGAACGCATGCGGCTCGGGCTATGATATCGACATCTACCTGCACCGCGGCGCCGGCGCCTATATCTGCGGCGAGGAGACGGGGCTGCTCGAAAGCCTCGAAGGCAAGAAGGGCCAGCCGCGCCTCAAGCCCCCCTTCCCCGCCGCGGTCGGCCTCTACGGCTGCCCGTCCACCGTCAACAACGTCGAGACGATCGCCACCTCGCCGGCGATCCTGAAGCGCGGCGCCGCGTGGTTTTCCGCGATCGGCCGGCCGCGCAATACCGGCACCAAGATTTTCTGCATCTCGGGCCATGTCGAGCAGCCGTGCAATGTCGAAGAGGCGATGTCGATCCCGCTGCGGGAGCTGATCGAAAAGCATGCCGGCGGCGTGCGCGGCGGCTGGGACAACCTGCTCGCCGTGATTCCCGGCGGCTCCTCGACCCCGTGCCTGCCGGCCTCGATCTGCGACAAGGTGCTGATGGATTTTGACGCGCTGGTCGCGGAAAAGAGCGGCCTCGGCACTGCCGCGGTCATCGTCATGGACAAATCGACCGATATCGTACGCGCGATCGCGCGCCTCTCTGCCTTCTACAAGCACGAAAGCTGCGGCCAATGCACGCCGTGCCGCGAGGGCGCCGGCTGGGTGTGGCGGGTCATGGAGCGGATGGTCGAGGGCAACGCTTCGGTCGCCGAGATCGATATGCTCGACGAGGTGACGCGCGAGATCGAGGGCCACACGATCTGCGCGCTCGCCGACGGCGCGATGTGGCCGGTGCAGGGCCTCATTCGCCATTTCCGCCCCGAATTGGAGCGGCGCATCCGCGACTACCGCGCCGCCGCCCCGCGTCAGGCGGCGGAGTAGCGGGATGACCTGCCGCATGCCGCTACGAACGTGCCCCCTCCGTCGCGCTACGCGCGCCACCTCCCCCGCTCCGCAGGGGAGGAGCAATAGCGGTTCCTCCCCTGCGAAGCGGGGGAGGGGGACCATGCGAAGCATGGTGGAGGGGGCCTGCCGTGCCTAAAGTCACGATCGACGGGGCCGAGATCGAGGTCGCGGCGGGGACGACGATCCTGCAGGCGTGCCAGCAGGCCGGCATCGAGATCCCGCATTTCTGCTATCACGAGCGCCTCAACATCGCCGGCAACTGTCGGATGTGCCTGGTCGAGGTCGAGCGCTCGCCGAAGCCGGTCGCCTCCTGCGCAATGCCGGTGGCGGACGGCAACGTGATCCTGACGCAGTCCGAGAAGGCGCGGAAGGCGCGCCACGGCGTCATGGAGATGCTGCTGATAAACCACCCGCTCGACTGCCCGATCTGCGACCAGGGCGGCGAGTGCGATCTGCAGGACCAGGCGATG
>DATEKP010000350.1:0-2357 GCA_035277405.1 Allostellaceae bacterium
AGCGCAGCGGCAAGGCCGATCGTGATCGCTGCCCACAGCGCCTGCACGCCAAGATCGAGCCGGCGCGCCCAGTGCGCCGCCGGGCGCGTGCCGTCGGCGAGCGCGGCGGCGGTCAGCATCGCCAGCGCCGGGTAGAGCGGCAGCACGTAATGCGGCAGTTTGGTCGGCACCAGCTCCAATAAGATCCAGCCCGGCACCAGCCAGGCGAGCAGAAAGCGCTCGGCCGGCGCATCGTGCCTTCGCCAGACGCGAACCCCGGCGGGCACCAGCAGCAGCGACCCCGGCCAGAACGTCGCCAGCGCCATCAGCATGTACGAGAGCGGCGGCGCGCCGTGCGATTCTTGCCCGCCCAGCACTTTGGCAAAGAGGTCGCTGCCGAGCGAGTCGGCGAGGAAACGGCCGGAAGTTGCCCCTTCGATCGCGATCAGCCACGGCGCGACGGCGGCGATCAGCGCCGCGATCCCGGCGAGCGGCCGCAACCCGCGCAGCCAGCCAGCCTCGCGATCGGCAATCGACAAAGTTGCGGCCGTGACGATCGCCAGCAACGGTCCCGGCGGCCCTTTCAGAAAGATCGCGGCGATCTCCCCGGCCCAGAACAGCACCGCGATCCAGCCCGCGACCGGCCGGCCCTCGCGCGCGCGCAAATAGGCGAGGCCGAGCGCGCCCTGGCCGGCCGTGACCGCCGCCAGCAGGGCCGCGTCGGTCTTGGCGATATGTGCTTCGGCGACGACCCCGAGCGCGCTCGCCAGCAGCAGCGCCGCGAACAGCGCACGCAGCCGCGGGCGCGGCTCGCCGCGGAGCAGTGCGGCGGCGAACGCGAAGGTCAGCAGCGCCGCGATAGTCGCGCCGAGCAGCGAGGGCAGGCGATAGGGCCAGATCGCGTTTGCCTGCGGCGTGCTGAACGCGGCGACGGCGGCGGCCTGCAGCCAATAAATGCCGGCCGGTTTGCGGTTGCGCGCCTCGTCCTGGAAGCGGATGCGCAGGAAATCGCCGGTTTCGAGCATCTGCCGGCTCGCCTGGGCAAAGCGCGCCTCGTCACGGTCGAGCGGCGGGATCGCGACGATGCCCGGCAGGTAGAGCAGCAGGCAAAATCCGACGAGCAGGGCAAAGGGCCGCAGGCAGCGCAGCCGGCCGGCGAGCCGCGCCATCTCAACCGGGCTTTGTCGCCGCCAGCTGCGTCACGCTCAGCAGCGGCCGCCAGGCGTGATGGCCGGCGAGCGGTTCGAGGCGGCTGACTGCATGCCGGATCAGCTCGCCGCCGGCCCCGGCATGCCACGCCAGCACAGCGCGCTCGCCCTCGCTGCTGACGACATTGGCGACAAGCCTTCCACCCGGCGGCAGCGCCGCCCACAACACCGGCAACAGCGCCGGATCGCCGATGCCGCCGCCGACGAAGATCGCGTCCGGCGGCGGCAGGCCGGCCAGGGCGGCCGGTGCGCTGCCCGCGACGATTTGCAGCGCCGGTACGCCGAGTGCCAGCGCGTTGCGCGCGATCGTCGCGGCGCGGCCGGTGTCCCGCTCGATCGCGACGGCCGCGCCGGCGCCGGCGCGCAGCCATTCGATCGCGACCGAGCCGCAGCCGGCGCCGATATCCCACAGGCATTCGCCGGGCAATGGGGCGAGGCGCGCCAGCGTCGCGGCGCGCACCTCGCGCTTGGTCAGCTGGCCGTCATGCTCGAACGAATCGTCAGGCAGGCCCGCTAGCCGCGACAAGGCGCATCCACCCGGCCCGATCTCGCATTGGACGGCGATCGTATTGAGATCAGCCGTCCGCCGCTCGCCCCACTCCGTCGCCGTTGCCGCAATGACCGCCTCGTGCGCGCCGCCGAGATGCTCGAAGACGCTGATCCGGCTTGGCCCCCAACCGGCATCGGCAAGCAGCCGCGCCAACTGGATCGGCGTCGTTCCGTCCTCCGACAGCAGCAGCAGGCGGGCGCCGGGCGCCAGCTGCAGGCGCACCGCGTCAAGCGGCCGGCCATGCAGCGACAATGCCGTGCAATCGGCCAGCGGCCAGCCGAGCCGCGCGGCGGCGAGGCTGAAGGCGCTCGGCTGCGGCACGATCGTCATCTCGTCGCGGCGGAAATGGCGAAGCAGCACGACCCCGACCCCGTACCACATGGGGTCGCCGCTCGCCAGCACGGCGACCCGAGCGCCGCGCCGCGCCGCGATTTCGGTGATCGTCGCGGCGAGCGGTCGCCGCCATTCCAGGCGCTCCGCCCGTCCCGGCGGCACCATCGACAGATGACGGGCGCCGCCGACCACGACCTCGGCGGTCTCGACCAGCGCGCGCGCTGCCGGGGCGAGGCCGGGAAAGCCGTCGTCGCCGATGCCGACGACGCTGAGCCACGGCGTCATCC
>DATEKP010000351.1:0-5678 GCA_035277405.1 Allostellaceae bacterium
CTTTGCTGGGTTTCGCCGCAATCGGCATCGTGCTTGCGGCGGTGCTGCTGCACGGCGGGCACGATAGCGCGGCAGTGGCGGCACTCATGCGCGGGCAGGTGCCGATCTGGGGGCTGGCGGCCTTCGCCGTGGCGTATCTGCTGCTGATCCTGACGTTCTGGATGCTGATCCGGATTTATACGGTGCAGCGCGTCTGGCGGCGCGTGGCGCAGTCCTGTGCGGTCCTCAACATCGCCGCCGCGTCGGATGTTGCGGCCGCCGGCGACATCGTCGGCGCATTGGGCGAGGGGCTGGCCGACGGCCTCGATTTCGGCCTTTAGCGGGCGCCGATGGAACCGGCGGTCTTTTTCGACGGGCGATCGAGCCGACGGCACCTCGTCACGCTGGCCTTCGCCGGTCGGCTGGAGATCGCCGATGCCGCGGTGCCGCACCGCGGACCGCTCGCGTCATGGCCGTACGACGCGGTGCGCCGGGTTGACGGTCCGGCGGGAACGCTGCGCCTCGCCTGCGCCGCGGCGCCGCCGCTGGCGCGGCTCGAACTGCGCGATACCGCGGACCGCGCCAGAATCATCGAGCTGTGCCGGGCGCTCGACGGTCCGGGCAGCGCCGCATCGGTCTCGATCTGGCGCATCGCCGCCGCGTCGTTGGCGGCCGCGGCCGCGATTTTTCTGATGGCCTGGTTCGGCATGCCGCTGCTCGCCGACCGGCTTTCAGCGGCGATGCCGGTCTCCTGGGAAGCGCCGATCGGCGATGCGCTCGACCCGCGCGTCCGGGCATTGTTCGGCGCCGCTTGCGAGCGGCCGGGCGGGGTCGCGGCGGTGCGCAAGCTGGTCGACCGGCTTGGGGCGGCCGCGCAGCTGCCGATCAAGCCCGATCCGGTGGTGCTGCGTTCGGGCATGGCCAACGCCTTCGCCGTACCGGGCGGGCGCGTCTACCTGCTGTCACGGCTGATCGCGATGGCGCGAACGCCGGACGAGCTCGCCGGCGTGTTGGCGCACGAGCTGGGCCATGTCGATCATCGCGACGGGCTGCGCCGGCTGATCCGCAACGGCGGCACCTCGTTTCTGGTCGGCATGATGTTCGGCGACGTGACCGGCGCCGGCGCCGTGCTGCTGGCCGGACGCATGGTGCTCAGCGCCAGCTACAGCCGGGCCGACGAACAATCGGCCGACGAATTCGCGGTCGCCGTAATGCACCGGTTGGGCCGACCTACCGCGCCTATGGGCGCGCTGCTGCAGCGCATGACCGGCTCCGCCGACGTCAAGATCCCGGCGCTATTGCGCGACCATCCGTTGACCCCCGAGCGCAAGGCCATGCTCGACGCGGCGAACCGTCCGCCCAGCGGTCCCGACCTGCTTGACCCGGGCGAATGGCGGGACCTGAAGAGCGTCTGCGATCGGTAGCTCAGCGCGGCCCGCCGACGCTGCCGTCGGCGGCGCGGCGCAGCACCTGTCCGGGCAGGGCGTCGGTATGCGCCGCATTGTCGATGACGACGGTGCCGTTGACGATCACCGTCGTGCGCGGCCCGCTCGGGTATCGGTGCGGCGCGGCGTAGGTGGCGCGGTCGCGGAAATCGGCCGGGTCGAAGATCGCGATATCGGCGCGCCATCCTTCCTTCAGCAGCCCGCGGTCGCGCAGCCGCAGCGCACGGGCCGGGCCGCCGGTCATCTTGTGGATCGCGGTTTCGAGCGGCAGCAGCCCTTCGCCGTGAACATAATGGCCGATGATGCGCGGAAATGTGCCGTAGAAGCGCGGATGCGGCATGCCCTGGCCGACGACGCCGTAATCGGCGACGCAGTTGCCGTCGGAGCCGACGAACGGCTCGGGGGCGCGCACGATCGTGCGGATGTCGTCTTCCGAGATCGAAGTGATCAGCACGCGCGTCGCGCCATTGTCGGCGCGCAACAGGTTGCAGACCATGTCGATCGGCGTTGTGCCCTGCTCGGCGGCGAGCGCCGCGATCGTTCGACCGTCGTGCTGCGGCGATTTCGGAGAAACGGACACCTGCACAGCCTCCCATGACGGGATGCGGCCCCAGTTGTTGAGACCGCGCTCGGCGATCTCGGCGTCGATCCGTCTCCGCGCCGCCGGGTCCTTGAGACGCGCCAGCATGTCGTCGTTGCCGCCGACCTGCACCCAAGGCGGCAGCAGGTTTTTCAACGGGTTGGCGCCGGCGGCGTAGGGGTAGGCATCGCAATCGATGTCGCAGCCCTCGGCGCGCGCCCGCGCGATGCGCTGGAGCATCAACCCGGCCTTGCCCCAATTGTCGAGACCCGAGCATTTCAGATGCACGATCTCGACATGAATCGGAAAGGCGCGGGCGACCGCGATCGCCTCCTCGACCGCCTCGAAGACGCGGTTGGCTTCGTCGCGCAGATGCGTGAAGTAGAGCGCCTTGTGGCGCGCGACGACTGCGCACAGCGCCATGATCTCGTCCGGCGCGGCGAAGGAACCGGGCGGCGTGAAGAGGCCGGTCGAGAGGCCAAGCGCGCCCGCCGCGAGCGCCTCGTCGAGCAGCGCGATCATGTGGTCGAGTTCGCCCCCGGTCGGCGCGCGATCCTCGAGGCCCATCGTCATCAAACGCAATGTGTTGTGGCCGACCAGCATGCCGGCGTTGACGGCGACCGGCGGGAAATGATCGAGGTAATCGGGGAAGCTGGTTTCGCGGAACGGCAGCCACGGCGCGCCGCCCGACAGGTAGTCGGCCAGCGCCTGCACCTTGCCGGGCAGGCACGGCGCGACCGAATAGCCGCAATGGCCGATGATCTCGGTCGTCACCCCCTGGCGCAATTTGCTCTCGGCCTTCGGGTTGATCGGCAGCACGAAATCGGAATGCGTCTTGATGTCGATGAACCCAGGCGCCACGGCGAGGCCTTGCGCGTCGATCGTGCGCGCCGCCGCGCCCGCCAGCGCCGGGCCGATCGCGGCGATATGGCCGGCCTCGATTGCGACATCGGCCGGCGCTCCGGGTTGGCCGCTGCCGTCGACAACCGTGCCGCCGCGGATCGCGATGTCCCAGGCCATTGCGCGCCCCTCCTGCCCTTGCTGCGATGAATCGAAGCTTCCCGATGCGGCACCGGCAGGCAACCTTTTTTGCTCTTGCCGGGCGGGCGGCGCGGTGCCAGATTCATAATGTCGTCAACTCGGCAGGAGGGTGTGCAGCAAGCATGACACCACCCGGCAGTTCCCAGTTGCCGACCGCTTGGCATCGGCAACCCAGGGCAAAGTCCAAGATAGAGCCCGGCCTATAGGCCGGGCGCGAAGCCGAGCTTCGCAACCAGCGACCCCCGCTTGACGCCCCAGGCGCGCGGGGGTCTTGTTGCATCCGGACAACACCTCGGACAGTAGCCCAGGCACCGCATATGTCGGCATCCGCCCTCGACAGCTCCGGCCCGACCTCGCGCATCTACTTCTCGCAGCGGCTGCGGCTGCATTACGTCGATTGGGGCAATCCCGGCGCGCCACCGCTGTTGCTGGTGCACGGCGGGCGTGATCATTGCCGCAATTGGGACTGGGTCGCCGCTTCGCTTCGCGATGACTGGCACGTGCTGGCGCCCGACCTGCGCGGCCACGGCGACAGCCAGTGGTCGCCCGACGGGAATTATTCGACCGCCGCCTATGTCTACGACCTAGCGCAGCTGATCCATCAGCAGGAACTGGCGCCGGCGACGATCGTCGCGCATTCCTTGGGCGGCAATATCGCGATCCGCTATACCGGGGTTTATCCCGAAAACGTGCGGCGGCTGGTGGCGATCGAGGGTCTCGGCCCGACCCCGACGCAGATGGCGAAACGCTCGGCCGTGCCGATCGCCGAGCGCATGCAGAAATGGGTCGGCGAGCAGCGCGGCCTCTCCGGCCGATTGCCGCGCCGCTACGCGACGATCGAGGACGCGCTGAAACGCATGCAGGAGGCCAACGCGCATTTGTCGCCGGAGCAGGCGCGCCATCTGACAACGCATGGGGTCAACCAGAACGAGGACGGCACCTACAGCTGGAAGTTCGACAATTACGTGCGCGCCGACTCGCCCTACGGCATGAGCCAGGGTGAGATCGAGCAGCTGTGGGGCCGCATCTCCTGCCCGACCCTGCTGGTCTACGGCAAGGAGAGTTGGGCGCAGAACCCGGAGCGCGACGGAAGGCTGCGGCATTTCCGCGATGTGCGCGTCGCCGAGGTCGAGGGCGCCGGCCACTGGGTGCACCACGACAAGCTAAGCGTGTTTCTCCGCCTGCTGCGCGATTTTCTGTAATCCGCGGCGATGCTGTTCCGCCGCCGCCATCACCGGAGGCCGCGCCACGCGGCGGCGCCCGCTTGGCGCCGGGTGCTTCAGCTGCTCGGGCCGGGACTGATCACCGGCGCGTCGGACGACGACCCGAGCGGCATCGCGACCTATTCGCAGGCGGGTGCGCAATTCGGCTACTCGATGTGCTGGGTGATGCTGTTCACCTGGCCGCTGATGGCGGCGATCCAGGAGATCAGCGCGCGCATCGGCCGGGTGACCGGCAAGGGCATCGCCGCCAATTTGCGCGAGCACTATCCCGTGGCCGCCTTACGCGGCATGGTCCTGCTGCTGATCGGTGCCAATTTTCTCAACCTCGGCGCCGATCTCGGCGCGATGGGGGACGCGCTGCGCCTCATCGTCGGAGGGCCGGCAGGCGCTTATGTCGTCTTGTTCGCCGCACTCTGCGCGGTTCTGGAAATTTATTCGCGCTACGACAAATACGTCAGAATCCTGAAGTGGCTGACCCTGTCGCTGTTCGCCTATGTCGCGACCGCCTTGTTGATTCACGTGCCGTGGGGTGAGGTTGCCTACAACACGCTGGTTCCGCACCCGGTGTGGAAGCAGGATTATCTGGTCGTCATTGTCGCAGTGCTGGGGACCACGATCAGCCCCTACCTGTTTTTCTGGCAGGCCTCGGAGGAAGCCGAGGACGAGCGCGTCGACCCGGCGGCGCGCCCGCTGGCCGAAGCACCGCAGGAGGCGCGACGCGAAATCCGCCGCATCGAATTCGATACCTATATCGGCATGGGGTTTTCCAACGTAATCGCGCTGTTCATCATCATCACAACGGCCGCCACACTGCACCAGCAGGGCGTTACCGATATCAGCACGTCGGAACAGGCCGCGCAGGCGCTGCGGCCGGTTGCCGGAGAGTTTGCGTTTTTCATTTTCGCCTTGGGGATTCTCGGCACCGGATTGCTGGCAATCCCGGTGCTCGCGGGGTCAGCGGCTTATGCGGTCGCCGAAACGATCGGCCAGCCGACCGGGTTGGCGCGCCAACCGCGCGAGGCCAAGGCGTTCTATGCCACGATCGTCGGCGGCACGCTGGTCGGGGTCGTGATCAATTTCGTCAATCTCGACCCGATGAAGGCGCTGTTTTGGGTCGCGGTCATCAATGGCGTCGTCGCCGTGCCGGTGATGGTCATGATGATGCTGATGACGATGCGGCGCGAGGTAATGGGCGATTTCACCCTGCCGCGGCCGCTGTGGGTGGTCGGGTGGCTGTCGACGGCGGCGATGGCGGTCGCGGTCGTGGCGATGTTCGCCACCTGGTCCGGTTGATCGGCGGCCTCACGCGCGCTTGCGGCGCTTGCTGGCGGCCGGCGCCGGTTCCGGCGCGGCGCGCTCGGCGTTGGTGCGCGGAGCCTTGCTGCGGCCGCCTTCGACCGGCAGCAGCAG
>DATEKP010000352.1:0-5277 GCA_035277405.1 Allostellaceae bacterium
AGAAGGGCCGACGCCCCTCGCCGACATAGGAGGCCAGGGTCGAGATCGGGATCGTCGAGGTGTTGCTGGCAAAGAGGCACTGGGGCGCGCAGACGCGGTCGAGCGCGCGGTAGATCTCGGCCTTGACCGCTTCGTCCTCGAACACCGCCTCGGTGATGAAATCGCGATCGGCGAACCGGTCGAGCGCGGTCGTCGTGCGAATGCGCGCCAGTGCCGGCTCCCGGTCTTCCTCCCTGAAGAAGCCGCGGGGAATACCCCGGTCGAGAATTCCCGCGAGTCGCGCGGTCGCCGCCGCCAGCAACTCGTCCGAGCGGTCGGACAACAAGACGTCATGCCCGGCGAGGGCGAAATTGAGCGCAATCTCCGCCCCCATCAGCCCGGCGCCGACGACGCCGATCCTTTCGCCCGCCATATCATTCCTCCTTCAAAACGCCGTCATTCCGGGGCCGCCGTGAGGCGGAACCCGGAATCCATGCTCGCCATTCCGTGTTCCTGGATTCCGGGTTCGCGGCGGTGCCGCGCCCCGGAATGACGACTATTTTTATCGGCGCGCCGCCGATCAGCCGCAGGCGATGCAGTAGCAGTCGCGCACCCCTTCCGGCAGCCGCGACTCGCGCCAGCTCTTGCCGCCGTCCTGGGTGCCGAACACCTGGCCGGAGCGCGAGATCGCATAGACCTGGTTCGCATCCTTTGGGTGCGGGACGACGCCCATCATCGTCGCCTCGGCCTTGATGCCGTGGTCGAAGCGCTTCCAACTCCGGCCGACATCGTCCGAGCGGTAAACCGAACCGTCGGTGCTGCGCGCCGCCGGGCTGAGCGCCGCGTACATGATTTTGGGGTCGAGCGGCGAGGTGCGGATGTCGCGGCCGTAAGTGAGCGGCGAGAAGCGGCCGATCTCCATGTCCTGCCAGTGCTCGCCCTTGTCGGCGCTGCGGAACAGCCCCATCCGGTTGGCGAGGAAGACGGTGCCGGGCGCCGCCGCGCTGCACGCCAGCGCATGGCCGTCGAGCATGCCCTCGATCTCGGTCTGGCTGCCGATGCGGCTCCGGTATTTCGGCTCCTCGCAGAAGCGGATCAGATCGGCCGTGCAATCCTCCCAGCTTTCGCCGGCGTTGCGGCTGCGCATCGCGCCGTTCGCCTCCATCGTCGCATAGACGTCGTCGGGCGAGTTGGGGTCGATGTCGAGCCGCATGACGCGGCAGGCAAAGGCCATGATGACGCGGTTCGGCAGCCCCGGATCGGCGAGCTTCTTCCAGTGATCGCCGCCGTCGTCGCTGCGATAGACCGCGACCGGCGTCGCGCCGGCATAGATGCGGCGCGGCTCCTTCGGGTGCACAAGCACCGACCAGATGTCCGCCTCGGCATCGGGCAGATTGAGGCGCTCGAAGCGGTCCCCGCGATTGTTGCTGCGGTAGAGGCCCTTGGTGCTGCCGACGAGGATCGTGTCGTTGTCGGTCGGATGCACGGTGATCGCGTGCACCTCGGCATCGTCGGGCAGACCGCCCGCCAACTTCTGCCAGGTATTGCCGCCCGCCTCCTGGCGGAAGATGCCGCCGAGCGTGCCGCTATGCGTCATGCCCACCGTCGCCGCCACGCCGGCGTACACATGCGTCGTTCCCGCCATCGTATCCTCCCGGGCTGGAAATGCCGTGGGTAAATCATAGCGCGCGCCCGGCGATTGTCACACGCGCTTCGCTCAGCCGATCGCGATGACGACGCCGAGGGCAATCGCGCCGAACACCGTCCAGGCGACGTAATCGCCGACGACGCCGTCATGCAGCCGGTCGAGGCCGATGAAGAGCGGCGCCGTCGCGCGATCGGCGGCCCGCACCAGCCGGCGGGGCAGATGATCGCGCCCCAGTTCGAAGGCAGCGAGGCCGATCGCCACGGCGAGGCCGATCGCCGGCTCGATCGGGCTGGCCGAGGACGGCTCGGGCGCCGCCGCAACCGGCTGCCAGGCGGCCTGATCGAGTACTGCAGCGGCGAGATCGCCGGTGGCGGCGAACATCGCGGCGGCCTGGCGCGCCGCTTCTTCCGCCGGCACTGCCTGCAGAGCCAGCGCGGTGCCGATCAGCGCGACGACCGGCAGCAGCATCAGCCAGACCGGCCGGTCCTGCTTTTCGCGCTCCTCCTCGGTCGGCGATAGCGCCTCCTCGCCCGGCTCCGGGCCGAGGCCGAGGAAGATACGGCCGGCGCCGCGCAGGATGCCGGCGCCGGTCAGGCCGTTGGCGATGCTGAGCAGCGGCGGCAGGAAGGCGAGACCCGTGGCGGAAATTGCCTCGTCGATCAGGTGATCCCCCTGGTGTTCGAGGCCGACCGGCAGCCCGGCCATGATCAGCCCGCCGAGCGCATAGAACGCTCCGGTGACCGGGAATTCCTTGCCGGCGCCGCGCAATTTGATCTCGTCGATGCCGGCGCATTGCGACAACAGAATGCCGCCGATCAGGAATAGCCCCGCCTTGGCCAGCCCATGGCCGAGCAGATAGAGCATCGCGCCGGCCAGGGCCTCGCTCGATAAGAGGCCGATGCCGACCAGCAGCACGCCCATATGGCTGACCGTCGACATCGCCAGGAGCCGCTTGACGTCGCGCTGCATGAAAGCGGTAAAGCCGCCGACCAATGCCGTCGCGGTGCCGAACCACACCAGGAGCGGCCGCAGCGGCGCCTGATCGAGGCCGCTCCCGGCGAAGACGCTCCAGTAGAGCCGCGCCGCGCCGAACAGCGCGATCGGCACCATGATGCCGGAGAAAATTGCGCAGACCGGCGACGGCGCCACCGAGTGGGCGTCGGCGATCCAGAAATGGAACGGCACGATCGCGCCCTTGATGAACAGCGCGCCGAAGATCAGCGCGACGGCGAGCGCGAGCAGCCCGTCGGGCGGCAGGCCGGCCAAGGCCCGGCCCAGCTGCGCGAAATTGAGCGCGCCGGTGCGGCCGTATAGCGTGCCGATGCCGGCCAGCATCATAAAGCTGCCGACCGCGTTGGTGACCGTGAAGTTGAGTGCGCCCTCGAGCGCCGAGGATTCGAGCCGGTAGCCGGTCAGCGCGAACGCGACGGTGCTCATCAGCTCGAAAAAGACGAAGAAATTGAACAGATCGCCGGTCATTGCGAAGCCGGCCAGCGCGCCCTGAAAGATCAGCATCAGCGCGTGGTAGCGCGCGTGCACCTCGTCGAAATAGCCCCAGCTGAAGATAAAACTGGCGAAGAACAGCAGGGCGGCAAAGGCGGCGCAGCCGGCGCCTGCCGGATCGACGACAAAGGCGATGCCGATTGCAACCCCATCGCGCGGCTGCCAGCCGCCGAACCAGTAGGCGAACGGCGCCTCGCTCGCGGCCATCGCCAGCAGCACCGCAATGAGCCCGGCCGCGGCGGCGGTCAGCATCGCGATGATGTCGGCGCCGTTGCGCGGCAGGATATGCCCGACAATCAGCAGCACCGCCGCGATCGCCAATGGCAATGCCACCGGCAGCGGCGTCAGCGCCTGCATGTCAGCGCCGGCATCAGCGCCTCAGGGGGCGCAACTCGTGCGGGTCGAGCGTGCCGGTGCGCTTGTGCACCTGCAAGGCGAGCGCCAGCAGCAGCGCCGTCACGGTCGCGCCGACGACGATATCGGTCAGCACCAGCGCCTGCACGACCGGATCGACCGCCGGGGTGCCGATCGGCAGGTTGGCGAAGATCGGCGCCGCCGCGTCGGTGCGGTAGCCGACCGCCAGCAGCAGCACGTAGGTGGAAGATTGGATGACCGTGAGACAACCGATCAGGTGCACGAAATGGCGGCTCGTGATGACGCCGTAGAGGCCGATCGCGAACAGCCAGGCCGGCAAGAGGAAGGCCGCGTGGCTCATTGCTCGCCGCCGCTTTCGGGTTCGCGGGTCTCTTCCAGATATTCGAGGAACAGCGTGCCGAACCCGGCGGCGACGGCGATCCCGACCGCGATGTTGAGCAGCGGGATGACCCCGGCCGAGACGATCGAGCCGGTCGTGCCGAGCGGCAGGAGGTTGGTCAGAAACGGCGCGCCGGCCCCGATCGCGGCCAGCCCGGCGCCGATAAAAGCGAGGGCGCCGGCGGCTTCCGCGGTGTCGAGCACGCGGCTCCGCATCATGCCCCGCCACGCCGGATAGCCGAGGCCGAGGTAGAGCAGCGCCGTCGCCGAGCCGACGATCGCGCCGCCCTGGAATCCGCCGCCCGGGGTCAATTGCGCGTGCAATACGACGTAAATGCCGAACAGCGCCGTGATCCCGAGCGCGAGCCGGCAGCCGAACGCGACGGCCTCGCTGCGCTCCGGGATCGGCGCCTCGTCGGCCTGGTCGGGCCGCGCGCTGGCCTCCTCGCCGCGGTGTTCGCGCAGCAGCACGACCGCGCCGATCACCGCCGCGAACAGGATGAACTCCTCGCCCAGCGTGTCGAAGCCGCGGTAATCGAAATTGACCAGCGTCACCATGTTGGTGGCGTGCCGCTCGGCGGGCCCCTGGCGATTGATGATATCGCCGTAGGGGCCGGGGTAATGGCCGAACGCCGGCAGGCCGTAGAGGCCGGCGCTCGCGAGGCCGAGGGCGATGGCGCACAGGAAGGCCGCAATGATCGTGCGCAGCGATGTCACGGCCGGTCGATCTCGCGGCGCCGGTTGTTGATGCGCGCCGCCGCCAGCGCAACGAGGAACAGCACCGGCAGGATCACGCTGTTGATCGCGATTTCCGAATAGGCGACGTCGGGCGCCTGCAGCACCATGAACAGGAGCGCGAGCACGAGGCCGTTGAACCCCATCGCCACAGCCTGGCGGCGCGGCTCGCGGGTCAGCACGACGGCGCCGCCGGAGAGCGCGGCCAGCAGAAACAGCCCGATCTGCAGCGGGGTCATGCGTCCTCGTCGCGGAACTGGCGGCGGTAGCGCAGCCCGCGCCCGGTCGCGTGCACGACCACCGCACCCGACAAGAGCAGCAGGATCGCGAGCAGGATCGATTTGAGGCCGAGCGGGTTGCCGCCGCGCTCGATCACGACCGCCGCGGGAAAGCAGAACGCGCCGGCGGCGCCGGCGAACGAAACGCAGTGCAGCCGCGCCAGCGCATTGGGCAACAGCAGCATGCCGAACGCGGCCAGCCACAGGGCCGCGACCCCGAGCGCCAGCAGCACGATCTCGGCAAGCTGCGCCGCGCTCACAGCCAGCGCTCGACGAAATGGATGTAGGCGAGGCTGCCCGGCAACGACAAAAAGACGAGCGCCAGGGCGAGATCGATAAACGACGCCTGGCCGTAACCGACCGACAGCAGCAGCAGCGCGA
>DATEKP010000353.1:0-2328 GCA_035277405.1 Allostellaceae bacterium
GCCGCGCCTGCAGGCTGGCAAGAGCGAACGGCAGGTCTATCAACAGCCGCTTGCGGCGGATTTCCTCAAGCAGCAGTTCGGTCAATGCGCGCAGTGTGTAGACCTTGGGGCCGCCGAGCTCGTAGGTGCGGCCGGCGGTCGACGCATCGTCGATGCAGCGCACCACGGCGTCGGCGACATCGCCGACATAGATCGGCTGCAACCGCGTCTCGCCGCCGCCGATCAGCGGGATGACCGGCGAGAACAATGCCATTGCGCCGAGCCGGTTGAAAAACTGGTCCTCCGGGCCGAACACGACCGAGGGGCGCAGGATCGTCGCGGTCGGGAAGGCGTCGCGCACCGCCTCCTCGCCCTTCGCCTTGCTGCGGGCATAGGAAGAGGTCGCGCGCGGGTCGGCGCCGATCGCCGAGATATGCACGAAGCGCTCGACCCCGGCTTCGCGCGCCAGCCGCGCCAGATGCGCCGGCGCGACGTGGTGCACCAGGTCGAAACTCTGCGACCCGCGCTCGTAGAGGATGCCGACCAGGTTGACGACCGCGTCGTTGCCGGCGACGAAAGCCGGCAGCAGCCGCTCGTCGTCGATGCCGATGTTGACCAGGCCGACCTGTCCGACATCGCCCTTCAGCTTGAGGAACTTGGCGCCGGCCGCCCGGCGGCCGCCAACGGTCAAGACGTCGCCGCGCTCGGCCAGCCTTTTCACGACGTAACGGCCGATGAACCCCGACCCGCCGAGGATCGCCACCCGCTGCTGCTTCATGTCCGCTCCCCACGCGCGAGCGGGCGCATTATCAAAAGCCGCCGGCTTCGGCAATATCGCCTTGGAGGCGCGGATGGCGGAAAGCGATCGGCAGCAACAGGCGGCGACATGGTTCGCGTCACTGCGCGAGCGCATCTGCGCCGCGTTCGAAACAATTGAAGACGACTATGCCGGGCCGGACGCTGCTCCGGTCGCGGCGGGCCGCTTCATGCGCACGGAATGGCAGCGGCCGGGCGGCGGCGGCGGCACGATGGCGCTGATGAAGGGCCGTGTGTTCGAGAAGGTCGGGGTCAATTTGTCCACCGTGTGGGGCGAATTCGCGCCCGAGTTCCGCAAGGAAATCCCCGGCGCCGCCGACGACCCGCGCTTCTGGGCCGGCGGCATCTCGCTCGTCGCGCATCTGCGCTCGCCGTTGGTGCCGGCGGTCCACCTCAATGCCCGCCACATCGTCACGACCAAATCATGGTTCGGTGGCGGCGCCGACCTGACGCCGATCTATCCCGACGACGAAGCGGCCGCGCAGTTTCATGCCGCGCTCGCCGCCGCCTGCGCCGGTTACGCGCCGGACGCCTACGAGCGCTTCAAGAAATGGTGCGACGATTATTTCTACCTGCCGCACCGCGGCGAGCCGCGCGGCGCCGGCGGCATCTTTTTCGACTACCTCGACAGCGATTGGCAGCACGATTTCGCCTTCGTGCGGGCCGTCGGCGAGGCCTTCCTCGCCGCCTACCCGGCGATCGTGCGGGCCCGCATGAACCGGCCGTGGACCGCCGAGCAGCGCCGCCACCAGCTGGTGCGCCGCGGCCGCTACGTCGAATTCAACCTGCTCTACGACCGCGGCACCCGCTTCGGCCTCAGAACAGGCGGCAATGTCGAAGCCGTCCTGATGTCATTGCCGCCCGAGGCCGCCTGGCCCTGAGCCGGATCATGTAAGTAGATCGTGGCATTAAGAAAAACCGTCATCCTGAGGAGGCCGCGAAGCGGCCGTCTCGAAGGACGCACAACTGCGATCCTTGGGCCGCGCACAGCGCGGACCCGGGGGCCGGTATGACGAGATCGGGCCGAAAAAGGGGGCGCCGCTAAATTCGCCGCATTGTCGTGATAGGGTCGGCAGGATCGCGATCCGGCGCGCGGCGGCCGTGATGCAACTTCCGCGCGAAATTGGCTGCAAATCCGCTGTATTTGCAGCGAACCGCACGATTGTCGGTCAACCGCACGTTGTCGGCCGCAAACCGGCGTTGCGATGTCGGGCGTTGACGCGCGGGCGCGGCCATATCAGGTTTGGCTGGCGCGCAGGCTGAACGCCGTTCGGAAAGGACGTGGTCCATGAAGCTGATGTGGTTTCACCTGATGCCATACACCGAGTTGCCCGACGATTTCCGGCAGAAGCACCCCTCGGTATGGGTCGATATCCATTCGACGCTGTTCGACCCCAGGCGCGCCCATCACATGTACAACGACTTCATGGACGAGCTCGAATTCGCGGCCGAATGCGGCTTCGACGCTGTCTGCGTCAACGAGCATCATTCGAACGGCTACGGGCTGATGCCGTCGCCCAACCTGATCGCCTC
>DATEKP010000354.1:0-3292 GCA_035277405.1 Allostellaceae bacterium
CGCAGGCCCTGCGTAAGGACGAGCGCGGGCGCCTCGGTTCGAGCCCGCCGCGCGCGGCACAAGGCGCTACCATTGCGCCGCCATCACCGCCAAAGCCGGCTTCACCGCAAACGCCGCCGCAGCAAAACGGAGCGCCGCGGCAACTGAACACCGCGCCCACGCCGCCGGCCGCGCCAAAGCCGCCGGCTACGCCGCAGCCGCCGCGTTCCGGTCCTCCGGCAGCGGCAACGCCGCCCGGTACATCTGCTCCGGTGGAGCGTCAGGAACGTGCTCCGGTGGAGCGTCAGGAACGCCGGGAAGAACGCCGCCCGCCGGCCGGTGCAGGCGGCCCGCCGCAGCGGCCGAACATTGTGCGGCCGATCCCGCCGCAGGCACCGCCGCCACCGCAGCATCACGTGCCGCCGCCTCCGCCGCCGCAGCAGCGTCAGGTGCAGCCGCCGACGCCACCGCCGGCTGCGCACCCCCCACCGCCACCGCCGCAACGGCAGGTGCAGCCTCCGCCTCCTCAGCAGCGGCAAGGACAACCTCCGCCGCCACCGCGTGGTGGACCGCCACCGAAGAAACCGCCGCCGAAGCCCGGCGAGAAACCGAACGAGCCGAGATAGTGTTCGTCATGCGATGAAAATGAAAAACGGGCGGCCGTCCTGGCCGCCCGTTCCTCTCTTGCCGAGCTGCGGCAGCCGCAGTTCAGTGCATGAGCACGTTCCTGAATTGCCAGGGATCGCGCCTGTCGATGTCTTCGGGAAAAAGCCCCGGCCGTCCGGTGAGCGGAGTCCAGTCGGTATAGGTGCCGACCACCGGACCGAGATAGGGCATCTGAACTTCCAGGCAGCGCCGGAAATCCATCTCGTCAGTCTCGACGATGCCTGCATTGGGGTTCTCAAGCGCCCACACCATTCCGGCAAGCACGGCCGAGGTGACCTGCAGGCCGGTGGCGTTCTGGTACGGCGCAACCTCGCGCGTCTCGTCGATCGAGAGCTGGGAACCGTACCAGTAGGCGTTCTTCTTGTGGCCGTAGAGCAGCACGCCAAGCTCGTCGATGCCGTCGGCGATCTCGTGCTCGTCGAGAATGTGGATGTCTTCCTGCGGCGCGCCGGCGCGCCCGAACACCTCGTGCAGCGACAACACCGCGTCGTTGCAGGGGTGATAGGCATAGTGGCAGGTCGGCCGATAGATCGTCTTGCGCCCCCTGCGCAGCGTGAAGTAGTCGGCGATCGAGATCGACTCATTGTGCGTGACCAGGAAGCCTAGTTGAGCCTGCGCGGTCGGCGTCCATGATCGCACGCGTGTATTGGCGCCGGGCTGCAGAAGGTAGATTGCGGCACCGCATCCCGACTTGTGCTTGCCGGCGTTCGCCGGCATCCATTTTTCGTGCGTGCCCCAGCCGAGCTCCGCCGGCTGCAAGCCTTCGGACACGAAGCCCTCGACCGACCAGGTATTGACGAAGACATTCATCGGCTTCGGCTGCTTGGCGCGCTGGGTGTCGCGCTCGGCAATGTGAATTCCCTTGATGCCGGCCTTCCTCGCCAGCCGCGCCCATTCGTCCCGGGTCTTCGGCTCCTTGAACTTCAGCCCAACATCGCGGGCGATGGTGAGCAGGGCCTGCTTGACGAACCAGGACACCATGCCGGGATTGGCACCGCAGCAGCTGACCGCGGTCGGGCCACCCGGCCGCTTGCGGCGGGCGGCGAGAATTGTCTCGCGCAGCGCGTAGTTGGAGCGCGCTTCCGGCCCGAGCCCGGGGTCGAAATAAAAGCCCTTCCAGGGCTCCACGACCGTGTCGATGTAGAGCGCGCCGATCTCGCGGCACAGTTCCATGATATCGAGCGAGGAGGTGTCGACCGACACATTCACGCAGAAGCCCTTTCCGCCGCCGGCGGTCAAAAGCGGCGTCAGCAGGTGACGGTAATTGTCCTTGGTGACCGCCTGGTGAACAAACCGGATGCCGCGCTGATCCAGCATCTTCCGATCCTTGTCGATCGGATCGATGACCACGAAACGCTTTTTGTCGTAGCTGAAATGGCGCTCGATCAGGGGAAGGGTGCCCTTGCCGATCGAGCCGAAGCCGATCATGACAATGGGTCCGTCGATGCGGGCATGCACAGGCCATCGAGGCATCGTCAATATCTCCAAAAAACTGGTCATATCCGTGCGCGCGCGCGAACGGAATAGCGCGCGGGCAAAAGCCGGCGCGGCGTCCACGGTATTTTAGGGGCCGTCAGGCTGCCGAAGCGGCCGTGGAGGAGGGCACGGGGTCGCCCGCAGCGTGCAAAAGGCCACGGGCGCCGTCGAGGGCGCCGGGCATCAGCTCAAGGCCAAGCAGCCGGCGGCGTTCAAACGGCCCGGGCATGCGGAGCGCAGCGGTTTTTTCGGCGGAAAATCCAAAGCGGCCGTAGTAGGCGGAGTCGCCGACAAGGATGATCGCCCGGTGGCCCTGGCGCCGCGCCGCGCTGAATGCGTGGCGCATCATCGCTGCCCCGACGCCGCGATTGCGGCGGTCGGCCGCCACCGCTACCGGCCCGAGCAGCAGCGCCCTCTTGCCGGCGCCGCAGGTGATGGTCCACAGCCGCGCCGTACCGACAATGCGTCTCCCCTCCGTGGCGACAAAAGCGAGACCGTCGGCTGGCGCGTGGCCATCCCGCAGGCGCTGCGAGCTCTTGCGCCAGCGATGCGGACCAAAGGCCTCGTCGAGCAGAACTTCACGCGCTGCGGCGTCGGGAGGCCGTTCTTTCCTGATGGTGATCATCTCAACCCGTTCCTGCCCCGGCGCGCGCAGACGCGCGCTCGAAAGGCGTCATTCGAGGGAAAGGAGGAGCCGGGCAAGCCGGCTCCCTTGTTTTCAGATGTGATAGGTCTTCAGCGGCGAAAAGCCGTTGAACGAGACCGACGAGTAGGTCGCCGTATAGGCACCGGTGCCCTCGATCAGCACCTTGTCGCCGATTTCGAGGCTGACCGGGAGCATGTAAGGCTCCTTCTCGTACAGCACGTCGGCTGAGTCGCAGGTCGGCCCGGCCAGCACACAAGGTGCGAGCGCGTCGCCGTCGTGAGGAGTCCGGATCGGGTAGCGGATGGACTCGTCCATCGTTTCGGCGAGACCGCCGAACTTGCCGATATCCAGATAGACCCAGCGGACATCGTCCTCCTCGCTCTTCTTGGAGACAAGGACGACTTCGGCCTCGATCGTGCCGGCATTGCCGACAAGCCCGCGGCCGGGCTCGATGATCGTCTCGGGAATGCGGTTGCCGAAGTGCTTGCGCAGGGCCTTGAAGATCGCGTTCCCGTAGGTCTTCAC
>DATEKP010000355.1:0-4815 GCA_035277405.1 Allostellaceae bacterium
GCGGGCGGTTTCGGTCGCCGCGCCGATCGCGATGCGGGCATCGCGCATGACGCCGTCCTCGATGCGCAGCGACACGGCGAGGCCCAGCGCCGGCCAGTCGTCGGCGGTGCGCGCGGTGACCTTTTCATAGGCCGCGCGGCGGCCGGTTTGCGGCGGGATCGTGACGCCGACGATCAGCTCGTCATTGGCGACCGCGGTCTCGAGATAGCCGGTGAGCAATTGCTCGGCCGGCAGCGTCCGCGCGCCAGCGCCGCCGGCGATATGCACGGCGGCATCGAGCGCGATCAGCACTGGCGGCAAGTCCATGTGCGGGTCGCCGTGCGCGAGATTGCCGCCGATCGTCGCGACGTTGCGCACCCGCACATTCGAGTGCGTGCGCAGGGTCGCGGCAATGACCGCAAGGTCGCGGCGGATGAAGGGCGAACGCTCGATGTCGGCGAGCCGCGCCATCGCGCCGAGCTCTATCCCACCGTCCGGCAGCGCGCGGATCTGGTCGAGCGCCGGCGCGAGCCGGCCGAGGCTGACGAGGCGCCGCGGCCGGTACAACCCCGATTTCATCAGCAGCATCAGCGCCGTGCCGCCGGCGATCGCGCGCACGGCACCGTCCTCCGGGTCGAGCAGCGCCAGCGCCTCGGCGAGCGCGACCGGCTCCATCAGCTCGAATGGACTCATCCCGCCGCACCCTCAGGGAATCTGGAGGAATACGGTGTCATCACGCGCGCCGCGAGGCAACATCGATGCCGCGCCGGATCGGCCTCAGCCGATCGGCCGGCGGTCTTCGATGACCTTGCCGTCGTTCGGCAGGCTGCCTTCGGCGACCTGCTCGACCTCGCCGCGCAGTTTGGTGACCGCCTGCAAGGTTGCCGCGATGCTCGCCGCCGCTTCGGCCGGCTCGCCGATCTCGTACAGCAGCGTCATTCGGTCGGCGCTTTCCGGCCGCTCGATGACGAGGCGGGCGCGGATGATCGATTTGTGGCGGCGGACGATCTCGGCCACCTGCACCGGGTGCACGAACATGCCGCGCACCTTGGCGGACTGGTCGGCGCGCCCGAGCCAGCCGCGGATGCGGTGGTTGGTGCGGCCGCACGGGCTGGGGCCAGCCAGCATCGCCGACAGATCGCCGGTGGCGAAGCGGATCAGCGGGTATTCCGGGGTCAGCGTCGTCACGACGACCTCGCCGACTTCGCCCGGCGGCACCGGCTCGCCGGTGCCGGGATGCACCAGCTCGACGATGATCCCCTCGTCGAGCACCATGCCCTCGCACAACGACCCGTCGGCGGCGACGCTCTCATAGGCGATCAGGCCGAGATCGGCCGTGCCGTAGCATTGCAGCGCGGCGATGCCCTGCGCCGCGAACTCGCTGCGCAGGGCCGCCGGGAACGCCTCGGCACCGACCAGCGCCTTCTTGATCGAACCGATATCGCCGCCCTGCTCGGCGGCGCGGTCGAGCAGGATCTTCAGGAATGACGGCGTGCCGACATAGGCCGCCGGCCTCAGATCGGCGATCGTGCGCAATTGCTGCTCGGTCTGGCCGGTGCCGGCCGGAATGACCGGGCAGCCGAGCGCCTGCGCCGCGCTCTCGACCATCGCACCGGCCGGGGTCAGGTGATAGGAGAAGGTGTTGTGCACCAGATCGCCGGCGCGGATGCCGGCGGCATAGAGTGCCCGCGCCATGCGGAAGAAATCTGGGCGGCGCGCCTCCAATTCGTAGATCGGCCCGGGCGAGGCGAAGACCCGCGCGATGCCGGCGGGCGGCACCGCGGCGAAGCCGCCGAACGGCGGATCGCGCCGCTGCAGCTCGACCAGTTCGGATTTGCGCGTCACCGGCAGATCGACGAGCGCGCGGCGATCGGTGATATCGGCCGGACGCACGTTGGCGAGGCGCTCGCGATAGGCCGGGGCATGCTGCTTCGCCGCCGCCACGATCTGGGGCAATGCGGTCATCAGCGCCGCCTCGCGGAGCACCGGGTCGCGCGTCTCCAGCGCGTCGTAGAATGCGCCGCTCACTCGCGCCCTCCCTCCGTCCGATTCGCGGCTTCTCGCAAGCCGGCAAGACATTGCGCCGCATCATCCGCCAACATCAAGATGCGTCGAATTGCGCCGCCACGCGGTTCGGCAACGCTTGCCTGCGGCGCGTCGTTCGAAGTCAGCAATTTACGGGTGCTGCGGCTTTCGTTGCGAAACAACCGCGGGTTAGCTACGCTTAAGCAAGCAGGGTCACCTTTGGGGGGACGGGGTGGCGGTATTTTGCCGGCACATCATCGGCGCATTGCGGAGATTGCAGCGCCGCGTCGTTGTGCTGCCCCTCATTCTGCTCGCGGTCGTTTTGGCCGGGGCGGCGCATGCGCAGGAACTCTCCGCCGCCGAGCGCGCACGGCTTGAGGCCCGCAAGGAAGCGCTGTTCCAGCAGATGCTGCGCGAGCCCAAAAATCTCGATGTCGCGTTCGACTACGCCAACGTCTCGGCCAAACTCGGCGACAATGAAGCGGCGGTATCAGCGCTGGAGCGCATGCTGCTGTTCAACCCGAAGCTGCCGCGCGTGCAGCTGGAGCTCGGTGCGCTCTATTTCCGCATGGCGTCGTACGAGATTTCGCGCACCTATTTCGAGGAGGCGCTGGCGGCCAATCCGCCCGCCGAGGTCAGGGACCGCATCGACACGTATTTGGCGCAGATCGCGAAGCTGAGCGCCACCAACCGGTTTTCCGGCTTCGTCCTGTTCGGCGCACAGTACCAGTCGGACGCCAACGTCGCGCCGGGCTCGCCGATCGTCAACGGCCCGTTTCCGTTCCCGATTTTTCTGACCAAGCAATTCGTCAAGCGGGCCGATGTCGATTTCTTCGCCACCGGCACCTCGGTCTACAGCTACGATCTCGGGACGCAGACCCGCGACACGCTCGAGGTCGGCGGCACCGGGTACGTCAATCATTACGGTTCGGTCACCCGGCTTGATCTCGGCATCGTCGAAGCAACTGCGGGGCCGCGCTTCAACTTCATCGCGCCGGCGCCGTGGCTCGCCCATGCCTCGCTGAAGCCGTACCTGATCGCCAACGACGTGAGCCTCGGCGGCGATCAGTATTTCCATACGCTCGGTGTCGGCGGCGAGGCGACCGCGCTGGCCTGGAAGGACATCCGGATCAAATCGATCTTCGAGTTCCGCAACAAGAACTTCAACGACGCGCCCGACCGCCCGCTGTCGCGCGGCCTCAGCGGCAGCGACAAGCTGGTGTCGGTGTTTTTGAGCAAGCCGATCGACATCGTGCCGCAATCCGACCTGAGCCTCGAATTCGATTTCCTCGACCAGGACACGCGGCTGCCGTTTTTGAGCAACAAGACCTATAGTGTCGCGGCCGCCTATCACGTCCGTTACGACGACCCGACCGGGAGGCTGCACTTCCCGTGGGAGACGACCGTCTTCGGCGGCCGCAGCTGGGCTAATTACGAGGCGCCCGACCCCTGTCGCTGCAACGACTCGCAGACCTTCGCCGACCGCTTCGACCGGCGCTGGCGTTTCGGGCTGACGCAAAGCTTCCAAGTCAGCGACAATGTCGCGGTGGTCGTGCAATTGCAGCGCGACATCGTGTCGTCAAACCTGTCGCTCTATCGCTACACCAGCAACAGCGTGCTGGCCGGCCCGCAGATCAGGTTTTGAAAATCAACCGGATACGCCAATGAACTCTCCCCTCCTGTCATGCGTTGCCCGTTGCGCCGCGCTGATCGGATTGTTGCTCACCATTGGATTCGGCCCGGCCGCGGCGCAGCAGAAGGTCGGCATCAGCGGTGCGGTCAATCCGGACGTGCGCGGCACGCCGCCCGGCGCGGCGGCGCGGCAGCTCGTGATCGGCCAGGACGTCGTCTTCAACGAGCGCATCACGAGCGCGGCGGAAGGCCAGACCCAGATCGTCTTCCTCGACGAGTCGACGATGACGGTCGGCCCCAATTCCGATCTCGTGATCGACCAGTTCGTCTACGACCCGAGGAGCGGCACCGGCCGGCTGGCGATGAGCGCGACCCGCGGCCTCTTGCGCTATGTCGGTGGCAAGTTGAGCAAGCAGGACGGCGCCGTGACATTGCGCACCAGCACCGCGACGCTGGCGGTGCGCGGCGGCGCGTTTATTGCCAACCTGCGGCCGAACGGCAGCCTCGATGTGATTTTTCTTTACGGCGCGGGCCTGACGGTCTCCAGCCTGCCGGCGGTCCAGCGCGCCGCCATATCGCAGACCATCACTCGCCCGGGGTTCGAGATCAGCGTCGGGCCAGACGGCCAGATGTCGCCGCCGCATCCGGTGCCGCCGGGTCTTTTGGCACAGCTGCTGCAACAGCTTGACGGGCGTCCGAACGGCACCGGCGGCCTCGCCGTGGTCCCGACCGGAGCGACCGTCGTCAACAGCGGCATCGGCCAGGTCATCTCCGGCAACATCTCCGACAGCATCATCCAATCGATCCAGAACAGCGCGGCTGGAGGCCTCACAACCGTTACGACCGCCGCGCAGTCGTTCGGCGGCCCGAACCCGAACCTGACGCTGACGCTGAACAACATCGACTCGCAATTCAGCACCGCCCCGAGCCAGGTCATCGATTGCGTCACGAC
This sequence comes from Allostellaceae bacterium, assembly GCA_035277405.1. GTDB lineage: Bacteria > Pseudomonadota > Alphaproteobacteria > ATCC43930 > CGMCC-115725 > DATARH01. The sequence continues at coordinate 4,589 of DATEKP010000355.1, forward strand.
GGGGGCCTGCAACCCGGCGAATACGGTGACGGTGGCGACGACAGCCAGCGGGCAGCCGATCGGCGGCAGCGGCAGCATCTCCCCCACCCCGCCGCCGCCGACCCCGACCAACTTCTCTGGACGGCTGAAGAACACCAACGGCGGCGGTACGACCTTCGGCTTTGTCGATCAGAGCGCCAACGGCGACATTCCCTATGCCGGCGGACAATTGGTCAACGGCGTCTTCA
>DATEKP010000356.1:0-7218 GCA_035277405.1 Allostellaceae bacterium
CGAGTTCCGCCGCCGGCTCGGCATCCGGGCGCGACTGTTGCCGATGTCGGACGACCGGGTGCGGACGCGGCTGCGCACCGACCGGGGCTGGCTCGACTTCCAGGACTATTTCGTGCGGCTGCGCTGTGAGCCGGCGGTCGCCGAACTGCAATTCGCCGGGGCCGCGGCGGCGCGGCCGCACCCCGAATTTCTCGCCGCGCTCGCCGACCCGCGCGTCGAGGCGGTGGTGGTCTGCCCGTCCAATCCGTTCATCAGCATCGACCCGATCCTCGCCGTGCCGGGGGTGCGGGACGCGCTGCGCCATTGCCGCGCGCCGGTCGTCGCGGTGTCGCCGATCGTCGGCGGTACAGCGGTCAAGGGGCCGACCGCGAAAATGATGGCCGAGCTCGGCCTGCCGGTCGATGCCGCGACCCCGGCCCGGCATTACCGCGATTTCCTCGATCTCTACATCGCGGACGAGCAGGACGCCGCCGCGGTCGGCGGCCTAGATCTCCCGGTCGTGCTGACGCAGACGCTGATGCAGAGCATTGCCGACCGCGAGGCGTTGGCCCGCACGGTGCTGGCCGCCGCCGGGCGCGTTCGCAAGTGAGCCAGACCGCCGACATCTGGGCGGTGGTGCCGGTCAAGGACACCGCCGCGGCGAAGCAGCGTCTCGCCGCCGCCCTCTCGCCGGAGCTGCGGCAGGGCTTGGCCCTCGCCATGCTGGAGGACGTGCTGGCGGCGCTGGCGGAGGCGACCGGCCTTGCCGGCCGCCTTCTGGTGACCATCGACCCGGCGGCGATGCGGCTGGCGGCGCGCTACGGCGCCGAGTGCCAAGCTGACGGCGCCGGCGACGGCCATACCGGCGCGGTCATGGCGGCGGCGCGGCGGCTCAAGCGGGACGGGCGCGGCGCGATGCTGACCCTGCCCGGCGACATCCCGCTCGTCACCGCGGCAGAGATCGAGGCGCTGATCGAGGCGCACCAGGCGCCACCTTCCTTCACGATCGCGCCATCGCATGACGAGCAAGGCTCGAACGCGATCCTGATGTCGCCGCCCGACGCGGTGAAGCTGCGCTTCGGCGACGACAGTTTCTTCCCGCATCTGGCCGCCGCCGAGACCTGCGGCATTGCGCCGACCGTCGTGCGCCTCTCCGGCATCGCCTTGGATATCGACAATCCGGCCGATCTCGCGCATTTTGCCCGCCTCGGATCGCGCACGCGCGCGGGCCTGTGGCTCGCGGATCACGCCGACGTGCTCGACCGTCTGGGGGTCGCGGTGCGCCCCGCAACCGGAACACGGTAGAACGTCATCCTCGCTTCGTGCGAATGACGAGCCGCGAGCCAACGGTTCGGAGGCGGGAGGTGAGTGTTTCATTGACTACAATTCTCGATCGCGCGCTGTCGGGTGCGCGGCTCGACGATAACGAGGCGCTGGCGCTCGCCGCGGCGGACGATCTCGCGGCCTTGACGCGCGCGGCTGCCGCGTTGCGCGACGAGGGCAACGGCAGGCTCGTCTCCTATTCGCGCAAGGTGTTCATCCCGCTGACGCAATTGTGCCGCGACGTGTGCCACTATTGCACCTTCGCGCATCCGCCGCGAAAGGGCGAGGCGGCCTATCTCGACGCCGATCAGGTCTTGGCGATTGCGCGTGCCGGCGCCGCGGCGGGCTGCAAGGAGGCGCTGTTCACGCTGGGCGACAAGCCGGAACTGCGCTACGCCGCGGCGCGCGAGCAATTGGCGCGGCTCGGCCATCGGACGACGCTCGACTACCTCGCCGAAATGGCGGCGCTGGTGCTGAAGGAAACCGGCCTTCTGCCGCACCTCAATCCCGGCGTGATGACCCGCGAGGAGACGGAGCGGCTGCGCGCCGTATCGGTGTCGCAGGGCATCATGCTGGAGAGCGCCGCCGAGCGCTTGTCGAGGCGCGGCGGACCGCATTTCGGCTCGCCGGACAAGGCGCCGGCGCGGCGGCTGGCGGCGATCGCGGCGGCGGGCGAAGCCGCGGTGCCGTTCACCTCAGGCATCCTGATCGGCATCGGCGAGACAAGGGCCGAGCGCATCGAGGCGTTGCTGGCATTGCGCGGACTGCACGAACGCTACGGGCACATCCAGGAGATCATCGTCCAGAATTTCCGCGCCAAGCCGGGGACCCGGATGGCGGCGGCGCCGGAACCCGACCTCGCCGACCATCTGTGGACAATCGCCGTTGCCCGCCTCGTCTTCGGCCCAGCGATGAACATCCAGGCGCCGCCCAACCTGATGCCCGAGGCGATCGAGGAAATGGTCGCGGCCGGCGTCAACGATTGGGGCGGCGTCTCCCCGGTGACCCCGGACCACGTCAACCCGGAGCGGCCGTGGCCGGCACTCGACCGCTTGGCGCAGCGCACGGCGCGGGCCGGCAAGCTGCTGGTCGAGCGGCTGGCGATCTACCCCGAGTACGCGCAGGAGCCGGCGCGCTGGCTCGACGCGAAACTGCGCACGCCGGTCCTGCGCATGACCGACAGCCAGGGTCTCGCGCGCCCCGATTCCTGGATCGCCGGCGCCGGCACGCCACCGCCGCAGCGGCTGTTGCCCCTCACCCCAACCCTCTCCCCGCACGCGGGGAGAGGGAGAAATGGGGCAAAGCCGATCAGCCGCGTCCCCTCTCCCCGTTCACGGGGAGAGGGACAGGGTGAGGGGCAACTCGCCGCCATCCTTGACCGCGCAGCGGGCGGCGAGACGCTCGCAGAAACAGAGATCGTGCGGCTGTTCGAAGCGCGCGGCGATGAATTCGACATGGTGTGCGCGGCCGCCGACCGGCTGCGCCGCCAAGTCTCGGGAGACACCGTCACTTACGTCGTCACCCGCAACATCAACTACACCAACATCTGCTATTTCCGCTGCCAGTTCTGCGCCTTCTCGAAGGGCAAGCTGAGCGAGAATCTGCGCGGCCGGCCCTACGACCTCGATCTCGGCGAGATCGTGCGGCGCAGCGAGGAGGCGTGGGCGCGCGGCGCCACCGAGGTGTGCCTGCAAGGCGGCATCCACCCCGAATATACCGGCGCCACCTACCTTTCGATCTGCCGCGCCATCAAGGAGGCGCTGCCCGGCATGCACGTGCACGCCTTCTCGCCGCTCGAAGTATGGCAGGGGGCCAAGACCTTGGGCCGGACGCTGCCCGACTTCCTCGCCGAACTGCGCGCGGCGGGGCTCGGCTCGTTGCCCGGCACCGCCGCCGAAATCCTCGACGACGAGGTGCGCGCGGTGATCTGCCCGGACAAGGTCAAGACCGCCGAGTGGCTGCAGGTCATGGAGGCGGCGCATCGGGTCGGGCTGCGCGCAACGGTGACGATCATGTTCGGCCACGTCGACCGCTACGAGCACTGGGCGCACCACCTGCTGCGCGTGCGCGCCTTGCAGGAAAGGACCGGCGGGTTCACCGAATTCGTGCCGTTGCCGTTCGTGCCGATGGAAACCCCGATCTCGCTGAAGGGCCGCGCGCGCCTGGGCCCGACCTGGCGCGAGGCGATCTTGATGCACGCGGTCGGCCGGCTCGCATTGCACCCGCTGATCCCGAACATCCAGTGCTCGTGGGTCAAGCTCGGTCCGGACGGCGCCGCCGCCTGTCTCAATGCCGGCTGCAACGACCTCGGCGGCACGCTGATGAACGAGAGCATCTCGCGCGCTGCCGGCGCCAGTTTCGGGCAGGAGATGCCGCCCGAGGCGATGGGGGGGCTGATCCGTTCCTTGGGTCGCGCCCCGAGGCAGCGCACGACGCTCTACCGCGATCCGCCGGCCGAGCGGGTCGCGGCCTCGTTCGGCGCCTCGCCGCTCTCCGAGCCGATCAACACCCCCGCCCGCAAATACGAGCGCCCCGCTCAGAGCGCGGCAGCGGATTGAATATCGGTGCGGGCGAAATCGTCGCCTTTGAACAGCAACGGTACGCCGCGCACTTTGGCGAGCGCGTAAGAGAACAAATCGCCAAAGTTCAAGTTTGCGGGATGGCCGCTGCGTTTGCCGTAGGCGACGAATGCGGCATAAGCCGCCTCCATCTCGTCGCGGCCAGGTGGCACGATCTCGAAGACCGGCAGGCGTAATATATCGTCGGCGATCACGATGCCGCGCTGACCGCGGCGACCATAAACGACAAGCCGTGCCTCGACGACCGAGACGCTGCTAATCAGGGCTTTGCTCGCGCGCTGGATGATCTCGAGGAACGCCCGCCGCTCGGGCTCACCGAAGACGATAGCGACGATCGCCGAGGTATCGACCGCGATCACCGAGGCAGGCCGTGTTCGTCCCACTCCAGCGGATCAAAAGCGGTCGGCAGATCCGGGATCTGATCCATCTGCGCGAGCAGCGCATCGAATCGCTCCCAGACATCGGCGATGCGGCCGACCCGCTGCTCCGTCAACAGCCGATCAACCGCTTTCTCGACTGCAGCCGTTTTGCTCAGCCCCGTCGCCCTCGCCAGCGCCTCAATCTTCCCCACGACCACGGGGTTTGCGATTTGCAGCGCCATGCCGCTCCGCCACGATATACAAAGCAACACGATCAATGTACATCGTGCCGCGGCGGTCGCAACCCCGTAATGTGGGGTTTGGGTTTACGCCAGCAGCGCCTTCGCGATCTCCTCCCACTCCTGGTCGAGCGGGGCGGTCGAGGGGGTCTTGCCGGCGCGCTTGTACCAACCGCCGGCATTTGTCTGGTCGCCCTCGACGCGGTGCAGATAGGCGTGCGCCCAGGCGCCTTTTTCGTCGTGCGCGTCCTGGCAGCAGCGATGGGCGCGGTGCCAGTCGCCCTTCTGCTGCCACCACAACGCCTGCGCCGGCAGGCTGATGCCGGCCGGCGGCGCGGCGCCGGCGAGCGAGGATTTGAAGCTGTCGAACTGCATGCTGTTTCTCCGCTTCTTAGCTAAATCCGGTTTCTGCCGTCCCGACCGATCCCCCGTTTCGTCATGCCCGGCCTCGAGCCGGGCATCCACGAGCACCCGATAAGACGTGGAATGCACGCGTGGATGGCCGGGTCAAGCCCGGCCATGACGGCGTATCATAGCAAGATAACTGCCACCTCGAACTGGGGTCAGTGCTTGATCTTCGAATAGGGCACGATCACGTCGCCGGCCTTGTATTCCTCGGGCCACACCACGGTCTCGCCCTTGCCGTCGCGGAAATCGTCGACGCTGGTGCCGCTGATGTTCTGGAACTGCACGGTCAGAATGCGCGCCTTGGCCCATTCGCCCTTCTTGCCGAAGGTGACGTCGCCGACCAGGGTCTTGAAGGTGTGGCTGCGGATGTAGTCGGCGAGCTTCTGCTGATCGAGGCTCTTGGTCGCCTCGACCGCCTCGCCCAGCACCTGCAGGTCGGCGTAGGCCCATGGCCCGAGATAATAGCCGAGCGGATCGACCCCTTCCTTGACCGCGCGCTCCTGGTATTTGGCGAGAAATTCCATGACGCCCGGAAAACGCAGCTTCGGCGCCGGCAGCCACCAGTCGAAGGTGATGATGCCGTTCAGCATCGGCCCTAGCGAGGTTTTGATCGACGTGCTCTGCGGCCCGGTCGGATTGCCGCCGAAAATCTTCGTGTTGAGACCCAATTCGTGCACGCTGCGGATGAAGCCGACGCTGTCGTTCGGATAGGACGACAGGTAGACGATGTCCGCATTCGTGGCCTGGATGGCGCGGATCACCGGGCTGAAATCGGTCGTCGTCAGCGGGTAGGTCTTGTCATAGACGATCTGGATGCCGGCCTTCTTGGCGTTCTGGCGGGCGCCGTCGGCCCCGTTGCGCGTTGCCTCGCCGTCGCCGACCGCCATCGCCATCGTCTTCAGGCCGAGCTTCTCCTTGTTGGCCTTGATGATGTCGAAGAACCCCTCGGTGATCGCGGGCCGCGGATCGGGGCCGACCGGCAGCATCGAGAAGTAGTTCGGGTATTTGAACTCCTCGTTCACGTCGAGCGCGAAGAGGCCCATGAACGTCATCTTGTGCGCGATCACCACTGGCATCGCCGGCGCCGTGATGTTGGTGCCGTAGCCGGAGACGACGAGATCGACCTTGTCGACGTCCAAGAGCTTCGTGTAGATGCCCGGCACCTGCGCCGGATTGGTCTGGTCGTCGTAGAAATCGAGCTTGACCGGGCGGCCGAGCAACCCGCCCTTCTTGTTCTGGTCCTCGGCCCAGATCTGCATTGCCAACAGGCCGCTCTTGCCGTTGACGGCGAGCGAGCCGGTCAGCGCCATCGAAAATCCGATCACGATCGGCTTGCCGCTCGGCTCCTTGGCCGGCGTCTGCGCCAACGCCGGCGCCGCGACCAGCAGCGCCAGCAGTCCCGCCGCGATGTGTCTGGCGATCATGTCTCCCCCTGAGATCGCGTTGCCCGGGCGAGCAGCCTAGCAACATTTCGTCATCCCGGCGAAGGCCGGGACTCACGCATCAGCCATCCCCCGGTTGCACGAGTGGACCCCGGCCTGCGCCGGGGTGACAAGTTCCTTTTTGCCTACACCGGCGCCTCATCGCCTGCCGGCGCGAGGAAGCGGTAGACGGCGGCACAATCCTTACGGCCGAGGCCGTGCGCCGAGGCCATGCGGTAGATCTGCGTCGCGGCCGCCGCGAGCGTCGCCGGCACGCGCTTCTCGCGCGCGGCGTTGACCGCGAGGCCTAAATCCTTCGCCATCAGGTCGGTCATGAAGCCGGGCGCGTAGTCCCGGTTGGCGGCGCTCCCCGGATCGACCCCCGGCACCGGGTGGTTCTTCTCCATGACCCAGGTCGCGCCGGAGGATTTCGCGATCACGGCGGTCAGCACCTTCGGATCGACGCCGAACCCTTCGGCGATGCGGAAGGCCTCGCTGACCGCGACGAACGCCACCCCGGCGATCAAATTGTTGCACAATTTGGCGACCTCTCCGGCGCCGACCGCACCGACATGGATGACGTTGGCGCCCATCGCGTCGAGCGCCGGCTTCGCCTCGGCGAAATCCGCCGCCGCGCCGCCGACCATGATCGCCAGCGTGCCGGCCGTCGCGCCGCCGACCCCGCCCGACACCGGCGCGTCGATAAAGCGGATGCCGCGCTCGCCGAGCCTTGCGGCAACGCGCTGCGAGGTGCCGGGGTCGATCGTCGACATGTCGATGCACAGCCGCCCGCTGGCGACATTTTCAAGGAGCCCCGCGGCGCCGAGATAGGCGGCCTCGACATTGGCGGAGGACGGCAGGATCGTGATCACGATATCGCCGGCGGCGGCGGCCGCGGCGAGCGAACCGG
>DATEKP010000357.1:0-3385 GCA_035277405.1 Allostellaceae bacterium
CTGGCGCTAGCTTCCCTCTCCACCCCAAATCGTCATTGCGAGCGCAGCGAAGCAATCTCCTCGGGATTGCTTCGTCGCCTTGCTCCTCGCAATGACGACCCTTCATCAATCCCCCTCTCCCCCACCGGGGGAGAGGGCCGGGTGAGGGGCAAATAGCGCTTACGCCGCCGACGAAACCCTCACCCACCGCTCGCGGCCGCGAGCGGTCCCCCCTCTCCCGCGGTGTGGGAGAGGGTTTGTAGCGCCGGCGCCGGGCCGGCATCGCGCAGGTGGCAGGCGGCGTGGTGGCCGGGCATGACCTCCTGCATCGCCGGCTCCTCGGTCTTGCAGCGGTCGAAGGCATAGGGGCAGCGGGTGTGAAAGCGGCAGCCGGAGGGCGGGTTGATAGGGCTCGGCACGTCGCCCTTCAGGATGATGCGCTTTTTCGCGGCATCGGGGTCGGGGACCGGCACCGCCGACAGGAGTGCCTCGGTATAGGGGTGCTGGGGCCGCGCGAACAGCGACGAACGCTCGGCCAATTCGACGATCTTGCCGAGATACATGACCGCGACGCGATGGCTGATGTGCTCGACGACGGCGATGTCGTGGGCGATGAACAGATAGGAGAGGCCGAACTCCTTCTGCAGGTCGCCCAAGAGGTTGACGACCTGGGCCTGCACCGAGACGTCGAGCGCCGAAACCGGCTCGTCGCACACAATGAGGCCGGGATTGAGCGCCAGCGCGCGGGCGATGCCGATGCGCTGGCGCTGGCCGCCGGAGAATTCGTGCGGGTAGCGCAACAGCGCCTCGGGCCGCAGCCCGACCCTGCCGGCCAGTGCCTCGACACGCTCGTCGAGCGCACGGCCCTCGGCGACGCCGTAATTGGTCAAGGGCTCGGCGATGATGTCGCGCACCCGGAGGCGCGGGTTCAGCGACGAATAGGGGTCCTGGAAGACGACCTGCAATTCGCGGCGATAGGGCCGCATCTCGCGCCGCGACAGGGCCTCGATGCGCTCGCCGTTGACGCGGATTTCGCCGGCGGTCGGCTCGATCAGCTTCAATATCGCCTTGCCGGCGGTCGATTTGCCGCAGCCCGACTCGCCGACGAGGCCCAAGGTCTCGCCCTCGCCGATGTCGAACGAGATGCCGTCCACCGCATGCACCTGCCCGACCGTGCGCTGCAATATCCCCTTGCGCACCGGGAAATGCTTGACGAGGCCACGGACCGAGAGCAGCGGCGGTGGGTTGCGGGGCGATGCTTCCGCTGCGGCGCTCACGCCTCGACGGCCCGGTCGGTGTGGTAGCAGGCGGCGTAGTGGCCCTCCTCCTTTTCCTCGAAGGGCGGCATGGCGCGGCGGCAGATGTCGGTGGCGAAGGCGCAGCGCGCGGCGAACGGGCAGCCGGGGATCTCTTCGCGCAGTGACGGCACGGTGCCGGCGATCTCGGCGAGGCGCGGCGGGCGCCCGGCCGCGAGGCTGGCGCCAAGCTTCGGCACCGAGGCCAATAGGCCCCGCGTGTAGGGGTGCAGCGGCCGGCGAAACAATTCGCGCACCGCCGCCTCCTCGACCTTGCGCCCGGCATACATGACGACGACCCGCTGCGCCATCTCGGCGACGACGCCGAGATCGTGCGTGATCAGCACAATGGCGGCGTCGACCTTCTCCTTCAATCCGCGCATCAGGTCAAGGATCTGCGCCTGGATCGTCACGTCGAGCGCGGTCGTCGGCTCGTCGGCAATGAGCAGCTTCGGGTTGCAGGCGAGCGCCATCGCGATCATCACGCGCTGCCTCATGCCGCCCGACAGCTGGTGCGGATATTCGTCGATGCGCCGTTCGGCTTCCGGGATGTTGACCAGCCGCAGCATGTCGACGGACCTGGCAAGCGCCGTTTTGCGGTCGAGCCCCTGGTGCAGGGTCAGGGTCTCGCCGATCTGGCGGCCGATCGTCAGCACCGGGTTCAAGGAGGTCATCGGTTCCTGGAACACCATCGAGATGTCGTTGCCGCGCACCGCGCGCATCTCGGCATCGCTCAGCGCCAACAGGTCGCGCCCGGCGAAGCGGATCGCGCCATCGACGATGCGTCCCGGCGGCGACGGGACGAGGCGCAAGATCGACAGTGCCGTGACGCTCTTGCCGCAGCCCGACTCGCCGACGATCGCCAGCGTCTCGCCCGGCATCACGTGAAACGACACGCCATCGACCGCGCGCACGACGCCGTCGCGAGTGAAGAACCAGGTGCGCAGCCCCTCCACCTCCAGGAGCGGCTGCGTCGCCGCCTCGCGCCGCGGCGGCGGCCCCACCGCCTCGGCGGCGGCTTCCGATACGGCGGCGATCGCCGGTACGGTCACAGGCGCCGCGCCAGGCGCGGATCGAGCGCGTCGCGCAAACCGTCGCCGAGCAGGTTGATCGCCAGCACGGTCAGCGCGAGAAACAGGCCGGGGAACAGTACGATGTAATAGGCGACCTGAAACAGGCTGCGCCCTTCGGCCATGATGTTGCCCCAGCTCGGCACGTTGGGCGGCGTGCCGGCGCCGATGAACGACAGGTAGGCCTCGGTGATCATCGCCGAAGCGGCGATGTAGGTGCCCTGCACCATCAGAGGCGCCAGCGTGTTCGGCACGACGTGGCGCCACAGGATGCGGACGAAGCCGGTGCCGCTCGCCACCGCCGCCTCGACATAGGGCTGTTCGCGGATCGTCAGCACGACGCCGCGCACCAGGCGGGCGACGCGCGGCACCTCGCCGACCGTGATCGCAAAGATCACGTTCCCGATGCTGGCACGGGTCAGCGCCATCAGGGCGATCGCGATCAGGATGCCGGGGATCGACATCAGCCCATCCATGACGCGCATGACGACGGCATCGACCCATCGGGTGAAGCCGGTGACGACGCCGATCGCCAGACCGAGCGCGGTGGAGAGCACGGCGACGCTGATGCCGACTTCGAGCGAGACGCGGGCGCCGTAGATCGTGCGGCTGTAGACGTCGCGGCCCAGCATGTCGGTGCCGAACCAGTACGCCGCCGACGGCCATTTGAGCCGGCGGATCGGCGACAATGCCTGCGGGTCGATTGTGCCGAGCCACGGCGCGAACACGGCGATCCCCGCCATCGCCAGCAGCAGCAGGGCGCCGATCACGATCGTCGGATGGCGGCGGATATAGCGCCATACCGCATGCTCGCGCGCCGGCGCCGCCGGTAGAGCGATTTCGGGTTGCACGATCGCCATCGATCCGCCTACCGGGAACGGCTGTTCGGTGCCGGCCCCTCACCCCAGCCCTCTCCCCGCGGCCGCGGGGAGAGGGAGGGACCCGCGCGCAGCGTGGGAGGGTGAGGGGCAGGCACGTTGCGAGCCGACATGCATCAATACCGGATGCGCGGGTCGAGCACGGTATAGCTCAGATCGACCA
>DATEKP010000358.1:0-3041 GCA_035277405.1 Allostellaceae bacterium
CACCGCTCAGAAACCCGACCAGCATATCCGCCAGGAAGAACCGCGTGTCGCGGTCGAGCCGGCCCATGATGCCGAAATCGACCGCGACGACGGCGCCGTCGGGCGCGACGAACAGGTTGCCGGGATGCTGGTCGGCGTGAAAAAAGCCGTCGCGGAACACTTGCTTGAAGAAGATCGCGGCGGCGTTGCGCAACAGGTCGGAGATCGAGCGCCCGGCGGCGACGAGCGCGTCGCGGTCGTCGATGCGGATGCCGCCGACGCGCCCCGTCGTCAAGACCGTGCGCCCGGTGCGCCGCCAATCGACCCGCGGCACGCGAAAGCTCGGGTCGCCGGCGAAATTCTCGGCCAACTCGGAGGCGGCGGCGGCTTCGAAGCGCAAATCCATTTCCAGATCGACCGACTGCGCCAACGTCTCGACGACCTCGACCGGCTTCAATCGGCGCAATGCCGGCTGCATCCGCTGGATCAGCCGCGCCAGCCAGCGAAACAGATCGAGGTCGCGGGCCAGCGCCTGGGCGATGCCCGGGCGCAGCACCTTGACCGCGACCTCCTCGCCGTCGTTCGTCACCGCGAAATGAACCTGCGCGATCGAGGCCGCGGCGACCGCGGTTTCGTCGAAGGCGGCGTAGAGCTCGGCCAGCGGGCGCGCGAACTCGGCCTCGATCAGCGCCCGCGCCTGATCGCCCGAGAACGGCGGCAGGCGATCCTGCAGCATCGCGAGATCTTCGGCCATGTCCTCGCCGAGCAGATCGGCGCGGGTCGCCAGCAACTGTCCGAGCTTGATGAAGCTCGGCCCGAGATCGCACAAAGCCGCCGCGAGCCGCTCGCCGGGACGACGCAGCGCCGCATCGCGCCGCCGGACGAGCCGGCCGAGCCGCGCAAACGGAACGGCGCCGGGGATGCGCGCGCCGAGCGCCAGCACCGGAAACAACGCGTCATGGCGCGCCAGCGTCAGCGCAATGCCAACGAGGCGCACCAGGTTGCGGCTGCCGCGGAAGAGGGCCACCGCCGCCCGGCTTCGTTCAGAGCCGCCAGGCCGAGTAGAGCGCCGCGATGCCGCCGGTCAGGTTGCGGTAGCGCGCGCGGTCGAACCCCGCTTCCGCCAGCAGCTCCAGCACCGCACCCTGCGGCGGGAAGCGGCGGATGCTCTCGACGAGATAGGCGTAGGCCTCGCGGCTGCCGGTGACGATCTGACCGAGCGCCGGCAATACCGCGAAGCTGTAGAGGTCGTAGATCGGCTGCAACAGCGGACCGACGGCCGGCGCGAATTCGAGGCACATGAAGCGCCCGCCGGGCCGCAGCACCCGCCGCGCCTCGGCCAGGGCGCGTTCGAGGCGCGTTACGTTGCGCAAGCCGAACCCGACCGTATAGAGGTCGAACGAGCGGTCGGCGAACGGCAAGGCCTCGGCATCGCCGGCCAGCCATTCGAGACCGCCGAGGATGCCGGCGTCGATTGCATTGGCACGGCCGCTCTCCAGCATGCGCAGATTGGGATCGCACACGATGACCGCGCCGCCGGCAGCCGGGTCGAGGCGGGGCAGGGCGCGGCGCGCGATATCGCCGGTGCCGCCGGCCACGTCGAGCAGCCTCTGCCCGGGGCGCGGATTGAGCAGGCGGATCATTTCCGCCTTCCACCAGCGGTGGATGCCGCCGCTCATCAGATCGTTCATCAGGTCGTAGCGCTCTGCGACCGTGTCGAACACGGCGCGCACCAGCGGCGCCTTCTCGTCCTGCGATACCCGGCGAAAGCCGAAATCGGTTTCGTCGCCAGAGGACATATCGCTTGTCTGTTCCACGGTCATCGGGCAGGAACATAATCGCAGGCGCGCCTTCCCAGCCAGATTTCAATGCCCGAGCTTCCCGAAGTCGAAACCATTCGCCGCGGCCTGGCCCTGCGCCTGAGCGGGCGGCGCATCGCGCGGGCCGAGTTGCGCCGGCCCGATTTGCGCCGGCCGTTCCCGCCGATGTTGGCCGAACGGCTCGACGGCGCGCGGATCGGCGACCTCAAGCGGCGCGGCAAATACATCCTGATCGCGCTCGACGAGAGCGGCACGCTGCTGCTGCATCTCGGCATGTCGGGGCGGATCACGATGGACGGCGCCGAGGCGCCGCACGACCATGTCGTGCTGACGCTCGACGACGGCACGGTGGTGCGGCTCAACGACCCGCGCCGCTTCGGCCTCCTCGACTATATTCCGCGCGGCGGCGAGGCGGCCCATCCTCTGCTCGCTGGCATGGGGCCCGAGCCATTGGAGCCGGGTTTCGACGGCACCTATCTCGGCCGCGCGCTGGCCGGCAAATTGACGCCGATCAAATCCGCCTTGCTCGACCAGAAGATCGTCGCCGGCCTCGGCAATATTTACGTTTGCGAAGCCTTGTATCGCGCCGGCGTCTCGCCGCGCCGCCTCGCGGCGACCGTGACCGGCGCGCGTGCAACGCGGCTCGCGGCGGCGATCCGCGACGTGCTCGACGAAGCGATCGCCGCTGGGGGCTCGTCGCTGCGTGATTATGTGCAGACCAACGGCGAACTCGGCTATTTCCAGCACCGCTGGGCGGTCTACGGCAAGGAAGGCGAGCCGTGTCCCGGCTGCACCTGCGCCGAAGGCGTGCGCCGCATCGCCCAATCCGGCCGCTCCACCTTCTTCTGCGCCAAGAAGCAGCGCTAAAAAGAAATGCCGTTAACCATGTCCATAACTTTACAGAAAACTTTGCGTATATCTTAATTGCTCCCGACTCGGCGCCTGAAGCAGCTGCTTTTGCAATCAAAAGGGCTGGGTGCGGGAGGCCTCCTGATGACCTACGCAATCAACAGCACAACCGCCGGCATTGCGCTCGGCCTGGCGACGCAGAACCCGGCGGAGGTGTTGCCCGGCGCATACGTCACAAACAAAACCGCTTCCCTTGGTGGTGACGCGATTTATGGCAGCTCTGCTGCTGCCTGGACGATCACCAATTACGGCACCGTCCGCACCACGACAGGCACCGGGATCGATCTCCGATCCGGCGGCAGCATCACGAACGCCGCGGCGGGATCCATCACG
>DATEKP010000359.1:0-4803 GCA_035277405.1 Allostellaceae bacterium
GGGTCACTGCCGTCGGCGACAGCACGAACGGCAGCGCAACGGCGCCGCCCGCTCCCGGATAGGCGCCGCGCAGGCTGGCGCTGCCGACATCCCCGGCCGTCGACGTCGCGACCTGCGCCATGGCCGGCAGTGCGGCGAAAAGAACAAGCACCGCCGGGAAGAACCGGACGCCCGTCAATGCACGAGCGCTCCGTGGCGCTGGGTCATTTCGGCCAAATAGCGGCTCGGCAATTCCATGAATGGCGTGCGTTGGCGCAGCCAGAGCGGATGATCGGCCGGGGTGTGCATGCTTTGATTGGACGGCAGCGATGGCCAGGATGGGACCTGCAGCCAGAGCCGCATCAGATGCCGTCGGCTGGCGATTTCGGGCCAGTCCTCGTATCCGGTGCGGCCATGCAGGATCGTGCGGTTGTTGAGAAACTGGATATCGCCGTCGCCGATCGTCATGTCGAGATAAAGCTCGGGCAGCATGCTGATGCGCTTCATTTCCGCCAACGCCTCGGCCTGCAAATCGCTCATCGCCCAGTCGCCGGCCTTGGCGGCGCGGTGCGGGTAGCTGCCGGAAACGTTGCAGGTCAATTGGCCGCTGTCGCGCGAGAAGATCGCCACTCTTTTGACCAGCACGCCATCGCCGAATTCGGCATCGCGCTCCATACGGCGAAACACATAGTCGTCGTATAGCGCCGCCACGAGATCGGGCCGCTCCTCGAGCAGCCGGTTGTGCACCGCCGCGGCGCTGACAAAGCGGCTGATCCCGCCCGATTTGGCGGCGCGCACCCCGAACAGCGAAACGATGTCGCAATTGTCGGTGTGCATGCGCTGCGCACCGCCCTTGTGGTAGCCGCGCGCATCCGCTTCGACATCGCTGACATCGATGACGTGCCCAAGCAGTTCGCCCAGATAGGATTGCGGCGCCGCCCGGCCGATATGACAGCCGAGCCCGTAATAGATGCGCGCCGTGTCATCAAGGCTGTATCGCGCGGGCGGCACGCCGCGCAGCAACAAGAAGCCGCGTCCCTGGCGCAGTTCGTCAGCGATGCCGGCGAGGCAGCGCCCGAGCGTCGGCAGCGGAAAGGTAACGGGCGTGATATCGGGAAAATCGATGTCGCCGAGCGCGTGCAGATGAACGAGCGCTGCGTCGATCTCGGCGATTTCGGCGGCGGACAGCACGCGGACCCCGTCCCGGCGCAGATCGATGTCCGCGCCGCGCCAGGCGGCCGGCCCCACGATCGGGGTGATCGCGTCCATCTCGGCTGCTCCAACTACGTCCAGCGAGGAACGAGATTGCTTCGTTGCTTCGCTCCTCGCAATGACCGTCATATTCCCATGTCATTGCGAGCGAAGCGAAGCAATCCCCGCGCAGGAAGGCTACAGCGTCAGCCCGCCATCGACGATGATTGTCTGGCCCGTCACCATCGCAGCGCCGGCGCACAGGAAGAAGATCACTTCGGCGATGTCCTCGGGCCGGCAGGCGCGTTTGAGCGGCGTGCGCTCGATCGACTGCACCTTGCGGTCGGCCGGCCAGTCCTTGTTCCATGGGCTGTCGACAAAACCCGGCGCTACCGCGTTGACGCGGATTTCCGGCGCCAATGTGCGGGCGAGGCTGCGCGTCAGGTTGATGACGCCGGCCTTGCTGGTTGCGTAAGGGATGCTGCTGCCGCTGCCCTGGACGCCGGCGATCGAGGCGGTGCTGCAGATCGCGCCCTTCGCCTGCCGCAACGCGCCGACCGCGGCATGGGTGCAGCGGAACGGGCCGATCAGGTTGGTATTGAGGATCGCCTGCCAGAACTCCTCGGTCAGCGCGTCGAAATCGAAGAACGGGATCGGCGTCGGGGTCGCCGGCGTGCCGGCGTTGTTGACGAGAAAATCGAGGCGGCCCAGCGCGTCGATCGCACGGCTGGTCATCGCCTCGCCATCGCCCGGCGTCGACACGTTGCCGGGAGCGGCGACGATGCGATGGCCGGCCGCCCTCAGGCGCTCGATCTCGCGCGGCCCGCGCGGGTCGTCCGGCAGAAAATTCAGCGCCACCGAGGCGCCGCTGCGCGCGAACGCCTCGACCGTCGCAAGCCCGATACCCGAAGCGCCGCCGGTGACGAGCGCGGTCTTGCCGGCGAGATCGGCGGTGATCATGGCGGAGTCCCTCCGTTGTGGCGTCGCCGGAGCTTGCGTCGCTTTCCGCGGAATAACAACACGCCGTCATTCCGGGGCGCCGCACCGCGGCGAACCCGGAACCCAAGAACACCGGCCTCTGGAATATGGGTTCCGGGCTCCGCCCTTCGGGCGGCCCCGGAATGACGATCGTGGGTAGTCTAGACGTGCAGCGCGTGGCCCAATCCGAGCAGGGCGGCCTCGCCGACCGCCTCGCCCAGGGTCGGGTGGACGTGGACCGTGTGGGCGATATCGTCGAGCACGGCGCCCATTGCCAGAGCGTGCGCGAACTCGCCGGCCAGTTCCGAGACCTGCCGCCCGACCGCCTGGATGCCGAGCGCGCGGCCATCGTCCTTGGCCGAGACGATGCGGACAAAGCCGCCGTCGGCGCCGGCCTCCAGCGTCAGCGCGCGCCCGTTGGCGGCAAACGGAAACAGCGAACTCGCCGCGTCGATACCGGCCGCTTTGGCTTCGTCCGGCAGCATGCCGGCGACGACGATCTCGGGTTCGCTGAACACGATCGCCGCGACAGTCGCCGGATCGAAATGCCGCCGCCGGCCGGCGATGATTTCCGCGACCATCGCGCCCTGCGCCATCGCCTTGTGCGCCAGCATCGGCTCGCCGACGAGGTCGCCGATCACCCAGACCTCGCGCATCGCCGTGCGGCACTGGTCGTCCACCTTGACGAACGGGCCGCTCATATCGAGCGCCATTTCCGCCAGCCCCCAGCCGTCAGTGCGCGGCCGGCGGCCGACCGTGACCAGCACGTGATCGGCCGCGAGCGCCAGCTTGCCGCCGGCGGTTTCGACCGTGAGCCGTCCTTCGCCATCGAGGCCGCCGACCCTGGCGCCGAGATGCAATTCGACGCCGTTACGCTGCAGCCAGCGCCGCACCGGGCGGGTCAGCGCCTCGTCGTAGCGCGGCAGGATACGGTCGGCCATCTCGACGATCGTTACCGCCGCGCCGAGCTTGCGGTAGGCGATGCCGAGTTCGAGGCCGATATAGCCGGCGCCGACCACGGCGAGCCGTTCGGGCAGGCGCGGCAACGACAATGCTTCGGTCGAGGAGATGACCTGGCCGCCGAACGGCAGCCCCGGCAACGCCACCGGCTCGGAGCCGGCGGCGAGGATCACGTGCTTGGCGGTGATCGCTACCGGCCCGTCGGATGTTTCGACCGTGCAGCTCTTGGCGTCGGTGAAACGCGCCCAACCCTCGACGACGCGGACCTTGGCGCGCGAGAGCAGGCCGGCGACGCCGCCGGTCAGGCGATCGACGATGCCGTCCTTCCACGCCACGGTGCGCGCAAGGTCGAGGCGCGGCCTCGCGTCGAGGGCGATGCCGAGGGCGTCTGCACCGGCCATTCCGGCGAACCGATCGGCGGCGTGGATCAGCGCCTTCGACGGGATGCAGCCGCGCAGCAGGCAGGTGCCGCCGAGCCGGCCCTTCTCGACCAGCACCGTATCGAGACCGAGCTGGCCGGCGCGGATCGCCGCGACATAGCCGCCGGGCCCGCCGCCGACTATCAGCACATGCGGGCGCAGGGTTTCGGGCATCTTCACTCCTCAATGAGCCTGAATGGTCATTCCGGGACGGCCCGCAGGGCCGAACCCGGAATCCATGAACACGGGATATGCGCCTTTCCCACAAGGTCGTTGTTCATGGATTCCGGGTTCGCGGCTTGCCGCGCCCCGGAATGACCAAAGACCAGTGTTCAGGTCACGAACAACACCGCCGGCTGTTCGAGCGATTGCTTGATGCGCTGGATGAACGAGGCCGCCTCCCAGCCGTCAACGATGCGGTGGTCGAACGAGGAGGACAGGTTCATCATTTTGCGGATCGCGATCTGTCCGTCCCGCGCAACCGGGCGCTCGGCGATGCGGTTAACGCCGACGATCGCGACCTCCGGATGGTTGATGACGGGCGTCGCGGCGATCCCGCCGAGCGCGCCGAGGCTGGTAACCGTGATCGTCGAGCCGCTGAGTTCCTGGCGCGACGCCTTGCCGGCGCGCGCCCGCTCGGCGAGGCGGCGCAATTCGGCGGCGCTCTGCCAAAGGTCGAGCGCCTCGGCATGATGCACGACCGGCACCAGCAGCCCGGCCTCGCTCCGCGTCGCGACGCCGATATTGACGGCGCGGTGACGCCGCAGCACGCCGGCCTCTTCGTCGTAATGTGCGTTGACCTGGGGATGTTCGACGACCGCGCTGACGATCGCGCGCATCAGGAACGGCAAGAGCGTCAGGTGCTCGCGATCGGCGTCGCGCGCGTTGAGCGCGGCGCGTAATTCCTCGAGCGCGGTGACATCGACCTCCTCGATATAGGAGAAATGCGGGATGTGGCGCTTCGAACGCTGCAAATGCTCGGCGATCGCCCGGCGTAGCCCGACGACCGCAACCTCCTCGACCCCGTCGCGCCGCGCGACGACGGGGGCTGTTGCCTGAGCGGCGGGCGCCGCGGCGTAGGCATCCAGGTCCTGCTGCGTGATGCGCCCGCCGGGGCCGCTGCCCGGCACGAATTGCAGCGCAATCCCCATGTCCCAGGCGCGCCGCCTGACCGCCGGCGAGGCCAGCGGCTTCGCCCCCGGCGATCGGCCGACCGGGGGCGGCGCCGTTTGACCCTCACCCTGTCCCTCTCCCGGTGAGCGGGGAGAGGGAACGC
>DATEKP010000360.1:0-2949 GCA_035277405.1 Allostellaceae bacterium
AAGGCGATACCCGCGGTGCCGGCGAGCAGAGCCGTCACCAGCGCGGTCGCTTTAAGGTTTTTCCACATAGCTTCAACTCCTGCGGTTCTTGCGGTTCGTTTCGGCTGACGGACTGCCCTCGCTGCGGCATTTCCTGTCAAATATGCGCACAGTCGCAACCCGCACGATCGCGCAGATCGCGTAATCATCGGGCCAACACTGCCTGCTGCGGTCATGTCCCCGGTTGCCGCTTTCTGCTATTCGCTTTTGCTTCGTGTCAGCCCGGGGTTGATTAATCAGGAGGGGTTGGAGATCACGTTGTTTCTTTGCTGTGCATTTACTGAACCAAGGAGGAACCGATGGCGATCGGCAGATTCGCGGCGGCAGCCGTCGCGAGCGTGTTTATCGTCGGCGCGGCGGCTGCCGCGCACGCCCAAGGGAGCACGCAGGGCAGCACGTCCGGCGCCGGCGGCGGCAGCGCCACCGGTCCGGGAGCCGCCGCCTCGACGGTCGGCACCGGCGGTCAATCGACGAGCGCGGGCAGCGCCAGCGGCGTCGTCGGCTCGGGTGGCAGCGCCGCGGCGGGCGATACCTCCGCCTCCTCGCTCGGACTCGGCGCGCAATCGACGACCCCGAGCGGGTCGTCGTCGGCGCTCGGCACCGGCGGCAGCGCGGCGGCGCCCGGCGGCCACACGATGAGCCACAGCGGCGTGCACGGCGGCGGCAAGGCGCTCTCCGGCCAGTCGATCAACCAGGCGCACGAGCCGGGCGGCGTGTGGAGCAAGTCGCACACGCAGACGCACGTGCATCACGGCACGCTGAGCAGCCGCACCAAGTCGATGGCGCACGAGCCGGGCGGCCCGCCGGTCAAATCGAGCACCGGCAGCTCGGTCGATCTCGGGCAATAGGTCGCTGGCTCCCCGGCTTGTCGCGACAGCCGTTCGCGGCCACACTGAAGCGGCCGCCTGTGGAGCTAAGCGATGAAAAATCAGCCGACCGGCCATACCGGCCGCCATTTTCTGCAGATCCCCGGGCCGACCAACGTGCCGGACCGGGTATTGCACGCGATCGCCTTTCCGACGATCGACCACCGCGGGCCGGAATTCGGCGAAATCGGCCTGGAGATCGTCGCCGGCATGCGCCGCGTGTTCCAGACCGCCGGCACGGTCGTGATCTATCCGTCCTCCGGCACCGGCGCGTGGGAGGCGGCGCTGGTCAACACGCTGTCGCCGGGCGACCGGGTCGTCATGTACGAGACCGGGCATTTCGCGACATTGTGGCGGCAGATGGCGGCGCGGCTCGGCCTCGACATCGATTTCGTGCCGGGCGACTGGCGGCACGGGGTCGATCCGGCGCAGGTCGCCGACAAGCTCGGCGCCGACCGCGAGCACCGCATCAAGGCGGTCTGCGTCGTCCACAACGAGACCTCGACCGGAGTCACGAGCCGCATCCCGGAAATCCGCGCGGCGATCGACGCGGCGCGCCATCCGGCGCTGTTGATGGTCGATACGATCTCCTCGCTGGCCTCGATCGACTACCGGCACGACGAATGGGGGGTGGACGTCACGGTCGCCGGGTCGCAGAAGGGGCTGATGCTGCCGCCCGGCCTCGGCTTCAACGCGGTCTCCGAAAAGGCGCTCGCCGCCGGCAAGAGCGCGAAATTGACGCGCTCCTATTGGGACTGGCAGGCGATGGGAGAGACCGGCCGCACCGGTTTTTTCCCATACACCCCGGCCACCAACCTCTTATTCGGGCTGCGCGAGGCGCTCAAAATGCTGCTCGACGAGGAGGGGCTGCCGGAGGTCTTCGCCCGGCACGCCCGCCATGCCGAGGCGACACGACGCGCCGTCGCGGCCTGGGGCCTGGAAGTGCTGTGCGCCGATCCGCGCGAATATTCGAATTCACTGACGGCGGTCGTGATGCCCGACGGCCACGATGCCGACCGGGTGCGCCAGATCATCCTCGACGGCTTCGACATGTCGCTCGGCACCGGGCTCGGCAAGTTGAAGGGCAAGGTGTTCCGCGTCGGCCATCTCGGCCACTTCAACGATCTGATGCTGTGCGGCACGCTGTGCGGGGTCGAGATGGGGCTGCACCGCGCCGGCATCCCGCACCGGGCCGGCGGCGTCGCCGCCGCGCTCGAATTCCTCGGCGTGCCCGAGGCGGGCGAATAGCGGAGCGACCCGAGACGGGCTGACGCGGTCACCCGCCGCCCGGCACCAGCGCCAGCCGCGAACGGAAGAATTCGAGCGCCTCTCCGAGATTCGCGGCGGCACGCACGCGCTGGCGCCCGCGCAGCACGACAAACAGCGATTCGCCCGCCCCCTGCCCGGCGGATTTGACGATCGTGTAGGCGGCGCTCTCGTGCGTGTGGCGGAACACGGAAAACAGCGCCTGGCCATCGCGATGGTCGATCGCGTAGTCGCGCCAGATGCCGCGCGCGACGTTGCGGCTGTAGAGTCCGAGCAGTTGGTTGAGTTCGGCACGGGTGAAATAGAGCGTCCGGCGCGGGGTCCGGTAATCCCTGAGGGGCAGCACCGTCGCGTTGTTGCCGAGCATCGCCGACCGTCTTCCGTTTCTCCCGCCGTAATTTCGACGATTTCCGGCGGGTCGTCCAGCGCTGTCGCGGCGCCGCGAGGCGGCGCGGTGCGACCGGTTGCCGCCGCCCGCTCCGCCGCCCCGGTGCGGTTTGCGTCGCCGCGGCCGAGCGGATATGGTTCCGGCGCTTGACGGGAGCGGCTCCGGAGCCTCTGTGAGCGATATTTTCCGCGAAATCGAAGACGAGCTGCGCCGCGACAACCTGCTGAAGCTCTGGCAGCGCTACGGCAAGTATCTGATCGCCGCGGTCGTGGTGCTGCTGCTGATTGCCGGTGCGATCGTCGCCTGGCGCGATCATCAGGCGAACCAGCGGCGCGCCCAATCGACGAGTTTTTCAAGCGCGCTGGCCCTGGTCCGGGCCGGCAAGGATTC
>DATEKP010000361.1:0-10270 GCA_035277405.1 Allostellaceae bacterium
TCTTGCGGCGACGCAGGCGACCGAGCTCGATGCCGAACGCGATGCCGAGCCGGGCAAGATCCTGCACGAAATGCGCGACGGCGAGATGGCCCGCACCGGCGAGGTGCCGTTCGCGCGCTATTACGGCAGCGTCGATGCAACGCCGCTGTTCGTCATGCTGGTAGGCGAGTATTTCGCGCGCACCAGCGATCTCGACACGGTGCGCCGGCTGTGGCCGAGCATCGAGGCGGCGCTGGGATGGATCGACCGTTACGGCGATGTCGACGGCGATGGCTTTGTCGAATACCGGCGGCGCAGCCGGGCCGGCCTCGTCAATCAGGGCTGGAAGGATTCCTCCGACGCGATCTTTCACGCCAACGGCGAGTTGGCGCAGGGCCCGGTCGCGCTATGCGAGGTGCAGGGTTACATGTTCGCCGCCAAGCGGCATGCCGCCGCGCTGGCCCGCGTGCTCGGCGACGCCGCGGCGGCGTCCCGCCTCGAGGCCGACGCGGAAGCGCTGCGGCGGCGCTTCGAGGCGGCGTTCTGGTGCGAGGAGCTGTCGACCTATGCGATGGCGCTCGACGGCGACAAGCGCCAGTGCCAAGTGGTCGCCTCGAATGCCGGGCACGCGCTCTTGACCGGCATCGCCGCGCCCGAACGCGCCGCCCGCGTCGCCGACACGCTGATGCGCGTCGCCTCGTTTTCCGGCTGGGGCATCCGCACGGTGGCGCTGGCCGCGGCGCGCTACAACCCGATCTCCTACCACAACGGCTCGGTGTGGCCGCACGACAACGCGCTGATCGCGCTCGGCTTCGCCCGCTACGGCCTGAAGCAGCCGGCGCTGCGCGTCTTTTCCGGGCTGTTCGATGCCGCCGCGCATTGGGATCCGCGGCGGTTGCCCGAATTGTTCTGCGGCTTTCCGCGGCGCCACACCGCGCCGGTCATGTACCCGGTCGCCTGCGCGCCGCAGGCCTGGGCGAGCGCTGCGGTGTTCGCGCTGGTGCAGGCCAGCCTCGGCCTCCGGTTCGATCACGGCAAGGGCGAAATCCGCTTCGAGCGGCCGATGCTGCCGCGCTTTCTGCAGCATCTGCACGTGCGCGGGCTGCGCTGCGGCGAGGCCGTTGTCGATGTCATGCTGCACCGCTACGGCGGCGAGGTCGCGGCCACCGTCACGCGCCGCCACGGCGCGGTGCGGGTCGTCATCACCCATTAATGAATGTCGTCCTGTTCGCGGTAGGCTTGGCGCAGGCGGTCGATCGAGAAGCCGGGCTGTTTCGAGGCTTCGATCAGGACGCGCTCGCGCCGCGCCAACAGGTCGGCCGCGGCCGGAATTTTGCTCACTGCGTCGTGCGGGATGACAACGGCCCCGTGGCGGTCGGCGTGGATCACGTCGTTGGCCGACACGACCATGCCGGCGACGCTGACCGTGCCGCCGAACTCGACGAGGTGGACATGCGCGTGGCTCGGCATAACCGAGCCGGCGAGCACGAAAAACCCCGGCGACATCGCGTCGAGGTCGCGCACCGAGCCGTCGGTGATGACGCCGACGCAGCCGAGCCCGGCATGCACATGCGTCTGCACCTCGCCCCAAAACGCGCCAAACCCGGTATCCGGGGCATCGATGTCCTGGATCACCGAGATGCTGGGCAACGGCGCCGACGCGATGTGCTCGTAATAGCCGAGGCGGATGCGGTTGGCGGCCTCGCGGTCGCGCGGGTGCGGCTCGCGCGAGCGGATCAGTGCAGTGCGCGCAAAGCCGACGACCGGCTTCAGCTCGGGAAACGGCGCCACCAGCGGGCGGCGCGTAAAGCCGGTCGCACGGCGCGCCGGCGCGACCAGTTCGAGCGCGTTGCAGATCGTCGGCGTGTCGTAGGCGCGCAACGCCTCGAGGCTGTCTCGGCTCGGTAAATCGGGCATGGGGGGCTCCGGCAGAGGGATTGCCGTCGCTTACCGGCAATGCGGCGGCGCCGCAAGGGGTTCTCGCCGGCGCCGCTTTCGCATAAGCAGGGCCGATGGCCCAGCATCCCTCATTCGGCCATGTCCGTCGCAGCGATTTCCTGCTCGCCGAAGGCATCGACCACCTGAACCACGGCGCCTTCGGCGCCACCCCGCGCGTCGTGATCGATATGGCGCGCCAATGGCAAGCGCGCATGGAGGCCGACCCCACCACGTTCTTCCGCCGCGACCTCAAGCCCGGCCTGCGCCGCGCCGCCGCGCGCGTCGCGCGCGCGTTCGGCGGCAGCGGCGAGGATTGGGCCTTCGTCGAGAACGCGACGGCCGGGCTCAACGCGATCGTCGCCGCGCTCGATGTCGCCGCCGGCGACGAATTGATCTGCCTGTCGCAGGTGTATGGCGCGATTGGCAACACGCTGCGCCACCACGCCGGGCGGCACGGGGCGCGGGTCGTCATTGTGCCGGTGCCGGTGCCGTTCCGCGATCCGGCGCCGCTCCTCGATGCGCTCGTCGCCGCGATCGGGCCGCAGACCCGGCTCGCCGTGCTCGACCACATCACCTCGGCCGGCGCCGTCGTATCGCCAGTGCGCGAGATGGCGGCGCTGTGCCGTGAGCGGGGCGTCCCGGTCGCGATCGACGGCGCGCACGGCCCGGGCCAGGTGGCGCTCGACGTGCCGGCCCTCGGCGTCGACTGGTATGTCGGCAACCTTCACAAATGGGCGTTCGCGGCGAAGGGAACGGCGGTCCTATGGTGCGCGCCGGAGCGGCAAAAGGCGCTGCATCCGACAGCGATCTCGCACGCCCTCGGGCAGGGGTTCCCCGCCGAGTTCGATTATGCCGGGACGCGCGACAATTCGGCCTGGCTCGCCGCGCCGGCGGCGCTCGACTACCTCGACTGCTGGGGCGCCGAGGCGGTGTGGGAGCACAACGCGGCGCTGGCGCGCGAGGCCGGCGCGATGCTCGCCGAGGCGTGGCGAAGCGAACTTGCGGCCGCACCGGAGCATTCGGCGGCGATGGCTTCGGTCCGGCTGCCCGGCAATCCCGCCGGCGATCGCGAGGCGCCTCGCCGGCTCGCAGCCCGGCTCTACGACGAGCACCGGATCAGCGCCGGCGTCAACCTGCTCGACGGCGCCTTATGGGTGCGCGTCTCGGCCCAGATCTACAACGAGATCGATGATTACCGGCGCCTCGCCGCGATCGGCCGCACGCTGCTCGCCTGAGCGCACGTCCGCATCGGGGCTTCCCGTCCTCTTGTCCGCAGCACCCCGCTCGGCCATCATCGGCCGATAGATTGCCGCAGCCGGGCGTCGTAGCGCGTCCTGGGCGCGACAAAGGCGGACGGGAGGGTCGCGATGCCGAGTTACATCATGCTGGCGCATTGGACCGACCAGGGCGCGCGCCAGGTCAAGGAATCGCCGAAGCGGCTCGACGCCGCCAAAAAGGCGCTGGTCGAAATGGGCGGCGAATTCCGCTCGGTCTACATGACGATGGGGGTTTACGACCTCGTGGCGGTCTACGAGGCGCCCGACGACGCGGTGGCGGCGCGCTTCACCCTGCTCTTAGGCCAGATGGGCGCGGTGCGGACGACGACGATGAAAGCCTATCCCGAGGCGGCCTACCGCGAGATCGTCAACTCGCTCGGCTGATCCGGTCGGGAACGAGAACTGCCGGCGCCGGCATCGAGTCGGAATAGCGGGGCGGTCGCGCGCGTTTCAGCCGCAACGCCACGTTTTTCGGTTTATGCGGCTGCTGTAGGAAACCCGTGACCCTCCCCCCGATCCCGGTCGCCAACCCCGCCGCCGACCTGGCGCCGCAGCGCCAGGCGATCCGCGACGCCGTCGATCGCGTGATCGACCGCGGCCACTTCATCCTCGGCGAAGAGGTCGCCGGGTTCGAGCGGCGCATGGCCGAACGGCTCGGGGTGCCGGGCGCGGTCGGCGTCGGCTCCGGCACCGACGCCCTGGTGCTGGCGCTGGCCGGGGTCGGCGTCGCGCCGGGCGACGAGGTGGTCACGGTCTCCCACACCGCCGGCCCGACCGTCGCGGCGGTGCACATGGCCGGCGCGACGCCGGTGCTGGTCGATGTCGAGGCCGACACCTATTGCCTCGACCCGCAACGGCTGGAGGCGGCGATCGGCCCGCGCACGCGGGCAATCATCGCCGTGCATCTCTACGGCCACCCGGCACCGCTCGACGAGATCGGCGCGATCGCCCGCCGCCGCGGCCTAGCCGTCGTCGAGGATTGCGCCCAGGCGCACGACGCGGCGATCGGCGGGCAAATGGCCGGGGGGATCGGCGATATCGGCTGCTTCAGCTTCTATCCGACGAAAAACCTCGGCGCGCTCGGCGATGGCGGGCTGTTGTCGGCGCGCGATCCGGCGATGGTCGAACGGCTGCGGCAATTGCGCACCTATGGCTGGAGCCGCTCGCAATACGCCGAGCTCGCCGGCGGCCGCTGCTCGCGTCTCGACGAGCTGCAGGCGGCGATCCTGTCGGTCAAGCTCGACCACCTGGCCGGGCAGGTCGAGCGCCGCCGCGCGCTGGCCCGCGACTATACCGAGGCTTTCGCCGATCTGCCGCTGGTCTGCCCGGGCGAACGGCCCGGCGTTCGCCATTCCTTTCATCTGTATGTGGTCCGCAGCGCCGATCGCGAGGCGCTTGCCGCCCATCTCGCGGCGGCCGGGATCATGACCGCGCGGCACTACCCCTATCCGGTGCACCGCCAGCCCGGCCTGATGCAGGGCGTGCGCATCGCCGGTCCGCTCGCCGTAACCGACAAGATTTGCGACGAGATCCTGACCTTGCCGCTCTACCCGAGCCTCTCGGGAGCGCAGCAGGACCGCGTGATCGCCGCCGTCCGCGCGTTCTTCACGCCGTGCCGACGAACCTGACGCTGCCGAGCGTCGCCGGGCTCGCGCCGGCGAGCCTGCCGTCGTACCGCGACGAGCGCGGTACCTTAGTGCCGGTCGAACTCGAACGGGTCGTACCGTTCCCGGTCGCGCGCGTGTTCTGGGTCGCCGACGTCCCGGCCGGGGCCTCGCGCGGCGGCCACGCACACAAGGAATGCCAGCAGTTTCTCGTCTGCGTCGCGGGCGTGCTGACGGTTGAGGTCTATGACGGGGCGGCCGAGCGGCGGATCGCACTGGTCGCCGGCGACGCGCTGCACGTGCCGCCCGGCATCTTCGCCGCCGAGCGCTACGAGGAGCCGGGGACGGTGCTGATGGTGTTCTGCGACCGCCCCTACGACCCGGCCGATTATCTCGCCGACCGCACCGCCTTCCGCGCCCATCGGCGAGAGCTCGAAGCCGCCGGCGAATAGCCGAACGGCCGTTGCGCTATGCCGCCGCGACCTGGCGCGGCCGGTAGATCGCGGTGTGGGCGATCTGCGCGACCGGCCGCGCTCCATCGGCCAATACCAACGCGTCGATTTCGACGAAGCGGTGGCCCTTGTGCTCGTAATTGCCGGTGATGCGGGCGCGCGCCGACAGGGTGCTGCCGACCGTCACCGCGCCGAGATGCCGGATATGGCTGCCGGTGTGAATCCACGGGCCGAGCACGACGTTGCGGCTCAGCACGAAATTGCAGGCGCGCAGGATGTCACGCGGGTGCACCAGCCGCTCGGCGGCGAAGATCGGCGCGCTTTCGCGCGAATCGGCGAGGTAGCGCGCCGCCATCTCGGCGGTGATCGGGTAAGGATCGAGGCCAAGCCAAGTGTCGGAAGCGAGCGAGGCTTCGTCGGCCACCGGACGGACCGCGCGCTGGGGCGCCTGCGGGAACGCATTGACCGCCGGCGCCGGCGGTGGTGACGCCGGTAGGGCTGCGCGGCCTGTGGCACAGGTCTCGCCGCGGCTCTCGACCGTGATGACGAGTGCCTCGCCCTCCTCGCGGGCGGTGACGGTCGCCGCGTCGCCATCGTAGATCGGCTTGAAGAAACGGCACTCGGCGGTGCCATGTTCGAGCCAGGCGCGGTCCCAGCGCAGCACCGGCAGATGCATCATGTATCCGTATACATCGACCCCAGGCACCAGACCGCCGCCGAAGCCGAAGCGCCGCGCCGTCGCATCGTCGTGGATCTTGTTTTCCGAATCGTGCGCGGTGTTGAAGGCGGAAACCCGGTACGGGCCGAGGTAGTCGGTGGCCATCTGATCCCTCGTTTTCAGACGCGGTGATGCACCCACAGATTGGGCTCGATGTAGACCGCGTGATCCTGCTCGATAGAGACATGCACCGGCGACAGCGCGCCGGGCACGATGACGTCGCCGCTCTCCGTCAGATCGAGCCCGCTCCACGCCGACCATTCGGCGATGTTGCCGGCGATGGTCATGCTGCACGGCGCGATCTTGACGATCCGCGCCCCGGCCCGGACATGCGTGCGTATCCAGGCGTCCTGCGGCAAGCCGTCTGCGCGGGCGCGCGCGACATACTCCGCAAAGGGTGTCGGCGGTTCGCGGTGCTTCTCGCTCGGTCGCAGCGGCGCGTAAAGATCAGCAAAGCCGCGCGTCCAGGTATTGGCGATCATCGCTTGCAGGATCAGCAGCGAGATGCCGCGACCGCGGTAGGGCGGTGCGATCAGGATCTCCAAGGCGCTGACGACGCTCGGTCGGCGCTTGGCGCGCCAGTCGGCATCGGCCCAACGGATTACGCCGTCCCAGCCGTCGAGGGGCAGCTCGTTGCGTCCCTCCGTGCCGTCGCGGAAGGCGAACGGCACGCTGCAGGCGCGGGCGACCACCCGGTCGGGCGCCGCCCGGTCGACCGCCACCAGCACGAAATCGACGTATCGATCAAGCGCCCCGTAATAGAGCGCTGCGATCGGGTCGTGCCGCGCGAATTCCGGCCAGCCCGCCTGGAATTCGGCCGAGAACATCTGAGCGCGCAAATCCGGCCGCTCGCGCAGCGTAGTGACGATCAGCTGCTCAGCCGGGAAAGGCCCTGTCTCTGCCATTGCGAGCGCCGCGAAGCAGTCCGGTGTCCTATCGGACCGGCCGAGATTGCTTCGTCGCTGCGCTCCTCGCAATGACGATGAGGATGCCCGCTCGCTATTTCTGGTCGGCGTCGAGCACCGCCTGGATTTTGGCGGGGTCGACGGCGAGCGGCGGGATCTTGGCGCGCTCGACCTGCAAGAGGCCGCCGACCCGGCTGTCGCGCTGGCCCCAGCCGCGGTTCATCGCCTCGGTCAGCTCTTCGAGCGCAAGGTTGGCGAGCCGCATCGGCACCGCCACCTCCTTACCGAGGCCGACCGCCAATGACACGTCCTTGTGCAGCAGGCGCAAGGCGAAATCCGCCGGGTCGTAGCTCGACGACAGGAACTTGCCGAGCCGGTCGAAGGTGCGCTGCCGGCCGGTCGCGCCCTGGCGCACCGCCTCCCACAATTCCAATGGCTCGACGCCGGCTTTGATCCCCATCGTCATGACCTCGGCGAGCGCGACGCCGACGACGGCGCTGGTGCAGTTGTGCACGAGCTTGGCGATCGTCCCGGCGCCGATCGGGCCGATATAGCGCGCCTGGTCGCCCATCGCGTCGAGCACGCGCTTGTGCCGGTTGAACTGCTGCTGGTCGCCGCCGACCCAGATCGCCATCCTGCCGCTGGCGGCGCCGCCGGGGCCGCCGCTGACCGGCGAATCGAGCATGTAGAGGTTCTTCTCGGCGAAGGCGGCGTTGATCTTGCGCACCGTCGCCACCGAATTGGTCGACATGTCGAAGAAGGCCGTATCGGGCTTCATGCCCTCGATCAGCCCGTTCGGCCCGAGCGCCACCGCCTCGACATCGGCCGGCACCGGCAGCGAGGTGAACACGACTTCGACCTGCTCGGCCACCGCCTTCGGACTGTCGGCCCACACCGCGCCTTTCGCCAGGTAGGGTTCGGCCGCGGCGCGCCGCAGGTCGTGGACGACCAGATCGTGGCCGGCCTTCTGCAGATTGGCCGCCATGCCCTTGCCCATCGTGCCGAGCCCGAAAAAACCTATTTTCAGTTGCCCTCTCCAATTGTCTGACCTGATCGCATCTGGACCGCGTTTATGCGGGTAGCGCCTCGATCGCGCCGACGACCCTGACCGTCAACGGCGCCTCGCGGCCGCGCACGCGCAATTCGTGCTGCGGAAAGTCCGTCAGCGCGATGCCGGCGGCGTGGCCGACATCTTCCGACACCACGGCCTGGCAGTCATAGGTTTTGGTCAGCTCCTGCAGCCGGGCGGCGACATGCACGGCGTCGCCGATCGCGGTCAACAGAAAACGGTCGCGGTAGCCGAGTTCGCCGAGCACGACATTGCCGGCGTGGATGCCGATGCCGATCTTGATCGGCTGCGGCAGCTCCTCGGCCAGCGTGCGGTTCATCTCGGCGACCCGATGATGGATCGCCCCTGCCGCGGCGAGCGCCTGGCGGCACGCCTCCCGCGCGCCGCATTCCATGCCGAAGATCGCCATCATTCCGTCGCCGAGGAACTGGTTGGGGGCGCCCCCGACGGCGGCGATGGCGCCGCCGACCGCCTCGAAGAAATGGTTGAGCAGGAACACGACGTCGTAGGGCAGGCGCTTTTCGACGATCGCCGACGATTCCCGGATGTCGATGAACATGACCGAGATGAACCGCTCCATATCGGTCGCGCCGCTGCCGCGCCGCTGGTCGTCGGTGCCGACGCCGGGCGGCAACAGCGGCAGGACGGCGGTATCCTGCGCGGGCCGAAGCTGACAGGCTAGCCGGACATTGCGGGGGGCGCGCAGGCGATCGAGCACGAGCGCTTCGTGCTGGGCCGGGGGCGGGATCGCGTCGATGCCGCGCAGGATGCGGACCCGGCACGTCGAGCAGCGCCCCCGCCCGCCGCAGATCGAGGCGTGCGGGATCCCGGCGCGACGGCTCGCATCGAGCACGGCCAGCCCTTTCGGGATGCGCACGACCTGGCCGGTCGGATAGGTGATGCGGACGAAGCCGCGCCGCCGCTCGGCCAGCCAGCGCACGCCGCGCGCCGCAAAGACGGCGGCGATGACGCCGGCATAGAGGAAATAGACAACGCGCTCGATACCCCAGACATGCGCCGCGATGACCTGATCGCCTGCGTGCGCCACGGCGGCCACGGCTGCCCGCCACGCCGGGTCCTGCGCCAACACCATTGCCTGGCGGGTCCCTTGCAACAGGCCGAGCATCGCCAGGATCGGCAGCAACACGGCTAACGCCGCGAGCAGCGGCAGGAATCGGCGATATCCGGCGCGCTGGCGCAACCAGAAATGCATGCCCATGGAGCCGTGGGTCCAGGCGACCACCAGCACCAGCAGCTGCCGATAGCCCCAGAACGGGCGCGCGACAAAATATGCCAGCAACGTGGTGTCGTAGCGGCGCGGGACGTCGAAGGCGGAATACACCCAGCGATTCCCAAGGTAGTGGTGAATCAGCAACGGCACGATCGAAAAGCCGAGCACCAGCCGCAGCCATTCGCCCCAACCCATGCGGAACGAGCGGCGTTGGTAGAGCGCCCACAGGCCAAGCGAAAAATGAACAATAAAAGCGCCGTAAAGCGCCGTGCCGCCGACCGGGCCGTGCCACACGCACTCGTGAACCTGCGTCCCCCACATCATCGCCTGGAACGAGAGGTTACCGAGCGCGTGATTGGTGAAGTGGAACATCAAATAGAACAGCAGGATCCAGCCGCAGGTGAGCCGCAGCAGCCGCAGCGCATACTGGTCGCGCAGAAATCCCGCCACGGCGGCGGCCCGCCTTTGCGGCAGCCGCGCCGGATTGGCGGGCTGGACCGCGACCATCGCCGGAAAGGAGCCGCTCAGCCGGCGCGGTGGCGAAGGTCGTTGTTGACCCGGCGGTCGCCGGCGAGCCAGCGGCGGAGCTCGCTGTGCGCGTCGGCGCGGCGCAGCGCGTCGATCTCGGCGGCGTCGGGCGGGTCGCAGGTGAATTCGAGGATCATGCCGTCCGGCGTCCGCGTGTAGAGCGACTTGCAATAGCCGTGATCGGTCTCGCGGAACGTCTCGCCGGCGCGGCCGAGCCGCGCCTTCAGCTCGTCAAAAGTCGCGTCGCCGACCTTCAGCGCGATGTGGTAATGGCTGCCGATTTGGGGGGGCGCCTTGGCTTGCGTCAGCGCGTACATCTCCGGGTCAGCGAACTGGAAGAAGGCCAGCGCGCTGCCGTCGGCCAGCCCGAAAAACGTGTGGCAGTATTCGACGTCGCGGCCGAGATCGGCGCGGTATGATTTCTCGCACCACGTCGCGACCAGCGGCATGCCCAGCACGTCTTCGAGGAAATGGCGGTTGGCTTCGTGGTCCTTGACCACATAGGCGTTGTGGTGCAGCCGCAGCGGCAGTTCGCCGAGCTTCTCGGCCTTCGCCTGCGACGTGCGCTC
>DATEKP010000362.1:0-2688 GCA_035277405.1 Allostellaceae bacterium
CGCGCCGGGGACCGGCGCACCGCTGCCGCGGCGAGCCACGGCGCTGGTCGCGCCTGAGACGGGGCCGGCTCGGCCGGTTTTCTTCCCGCGCCGGTGCCTCTATGGTGCCCGCATTGCGCAGTCGAGGAGCCGCAGGGCCGATGAGCCCGCCCAGGAAATCCTTCGCCCCCGACGCGGCCTGCCCGCTTGACGGCATCCGCGTCATCGACCTGTCGCGGCTCGTCGCCGGTAATGCGGTCTCTTCCCAGCTCGCCGATTTCGGCGCCGAGGTCCTGAAGATCGAGGACCCGCAAAAGGGCGACCCGCTGCGCGCCTGGCAGACCAGCGGGGTCAGCGTCCACTGGAAGCTCTACGCCCGCAACAAGAAGAGCGTGGCGCTGTCGTTGCGCGAGGCGCGGGGCCGCGAGCTCCTGCTCGACCTCGCCGCGTCGAGCGAAGTGCTGATCGAGAATTTCCGCCCCGGCACGCTTGAAAAGATCGGTCTCGGTCCGGACGTGCTGCACGCGCGCAACCCGCGCCTCCTGATTGTCCGCGTGTCGGGCTGGGGCCAGGACGGGCCTTACCGCGACCGCCCCGGTTTCGGCACCCTGGTCGAGAGCATGTCGGGCTATGCCGCGCGCACCGGCTTTGCCGATCGCGAGCCGGTGCTGCCACCCACTGCGCTCGCCGACATGGTGGCCGGACTTTACGGCGCCTTCGCGGTGATGGTGGCGCTCCGCCGGGTCGAGGTCGAGGGCGGCGCCGGGCAGGTCATCGACTTGCCGCTCTTGGACCCGCTGTTCTCGTTCATCGCCACCGAGGCGCCGGTTTACCGGCTAACCGGTGAGGTACGGCCGCGCACCGGCAGCCGCTCCGAGACGACCAGCCCGCGCAACGTGTTCCGCACCAAAGACGGGCGCTACATCGGCATTTCCGCCTCGATTCAGGCGATGTCGGAGCGCCTGTTCCGCGCCATCGGCCGCGCGGACATGATCGCCGACCCGCGCTTTCGCACCAATACCGATCGCGTCCGAAACGCCGAGGAATGCGAGGCGCCGATCGTCGCATTCATCGCTGCCCGCACGCTCGACGAAAACATGAAGGCGTTCGCCGCCGCCGAGGTCACCGCCGCGCCGGTCTACGACATCGACCAGTTTCTCGCCGACCCGCATGTCCTGGAACGCGAGATCGTCGTCGATATGCCGGATGCCGAGACCGGCCGGATCGCGATGCACAACATCATCCCGCGCCTGTCGGAGACGCCCGGCCGGCTGCGCCTTCCGGCGCCGCGCCTCGGCGAGCACACCGCGGAAATCCTCGGCCAGTTCGGCATCGACCGCCCGACGCTGGAGGCGCTGGCGCGCGACGGCGTCATCGGGCTTGCAACACCGTAGGATGGGCTGAGCGAATGCGAAGCCCTTCTGCGATGATAAGTGCGGCCCCTCACCCTGTCCCTCTCCCCGCAAGCGGGGAGAGGGAACCCGGCTGATCGATCGTCCTTATCAGGTCGATGCAGTGATAAAGCCTCAGCCCCAGATCTCGCGCGCCGTCTCGACGACGAGCCGCAGCTTTGCCTTCTCCTCCTCGATCGACAGCACATTGCCGTCGACGGTCGAGGAGAAGCCACATTGCGGGCTGAGGCAGAGCTGTTCGAGCGGCACGTAGCGGGCCGCCTCGTCGATGCGGCGCTTCAGCTCGTCCTTCGCTTCGAGCGCCGGGCGCTTGGTCGTTACGACGCCGAGCACGACCTTCTTCGGCCCCTTCGGCACAAAGCGCAGCGGCGCAAAACCGCCCGAGCGCGAATCGTCGTATTCGAGAAAGAAGCCGTCCACCGCGAGCTCACCGAACAACGCCTCGGCGACGTGGTCGTAGCCGCCTTCGGCCATCCATGACGAGCGGAAATTGCCGCGGCACATATGCGTGCACACGGTCAGCCCGGCCGGCCGGCCGGCGAGCGCCTGATTGATCAGCCGGATGTTGGTCAGATGCTGGGTCGCGCCGTCGCCGCCGATCGAGGTCACATACTCGCGCTGCGCCGGGTCGTTCAGATAAGCGAGGCTGGTGTCGTCGAGCTGCAGATAGGTGCAGCCGAGCGCTGCAAGACCCGCGATCTGCTGGCGGTAGACCGCGGCAAGGTCGTGCCAGAACGCGTCCATGTCGGGATAGGCGGTCTGGTCGATCGCGGCCCGGCCGCCGCGGTAATGCAGCATCGACGGCGACGGGATCGTCAGCTTCGGCACGACGCCCGCCGGCGCGACCGATTTCAGGTAGGCGAAATCGGCGCCGAAGATCGTCTCGCCGAGCGCGAGCTTGCCGGCGACCCGATGCGCCGCCGGCGCGAACTCGATCGTGCCGGCCTCGTTCTTGAAGCGGATGTGCAAAACCCGGTCGGTCTTCTCGACGCCGCCGATGCGGTAGAGGAAATCCATGTGCCACGAGCCGCGGCGGAATTCGCCGTCGGTGACGCCGGCGAGGCCGAGCTCCGCCTGCATCCGGACGGCGTCGGCGATCGCCCGGTCCTCGACCTGCCGCAAATCCTCGGCCGACAGCCGCCCAGCCTGATGCTCCGCCCGCGCCCGCAGCAACTCCGGCGGCCGCAAGAGGCTTCCGACATGATCGGCGCGGAAGGGAGGAGTCGTCATTGGGCCAACCTCTCGAGACGATACGCAACGGCGGCGTTGGCGGGATATGCTACACGTTTGCGCGAAC
>DATEKP010000363.1:0-3749 GCA_035277405.1 Allostellaceae bacterium
CGACGACTCAGCCGCCGTGCAGAGGTATCAGCCGCACAACTGGGCGCGTCCCGGTCGCCTCGGCGTAGCGTTGCAGCGTCGCCCGGCTCGGCCAATGCCGCCCCGACTCGATCCGGGCGACGGCGGATTGCGAGACATCCATACGGCGCGCAAGCTGTTCCTGCGACAATCCGGCCCGCAGCCGCGCGGTGATAAGCTCGCTCGCAATCTCAAACTCTTCGGCGCGCGCGTCGTATTCCGCCCGCACCGCGGGATCGCGCAGCAGCTCCGCCTTGAGAGCGTCGAAGCTCTTTGTCATTGCTCAAAAACTCCTGCATGCGCTGCTTCGCCAAATTGAGGGACCGCTTCGGAGTTTTCTGCGTCCGCTTGTCGAAGGCATGCAGCACAGCGATCCGCCGGCCGCTAGTCGTGAAATAGATCGCCCTCGCAATCCCGTCCGCGTCCCGTAGCCGCATTTCCCACAGTTTGTCCCCGAGCGGGCGGACGTGCGGCATTCCAACTTCCTGCGGCCCGTATCGGCACAGCAACTCGCCGATCCGCAGGAAGTCGGCTTGATGCTCCGGCGACAGATCGCGGATTTCGCGTTCGACAGCATCCGCCACTATGACTATCGACCACTCGGCCATATCAAAGATGTTATCCCACCGTGCCTCTGTCAATCGCTCATTGACAGCTTAGGCGCCAAACAGTTTCAGGTCTGTCGCCGTGCCGATCGCGACCACCTTGCCGGCGGCCGGCGCGGCACAGAAGCGCGCCCAATCGGCCATCAACCGGCGGCGCTTCTCAAACAGGTCGCCGCGGCGATAGGCGGCCTCGACCTTGTTCTCGACCGCGTGCGCCAGCGCCATTTCGACCACTTCGCGCGGGTATGCGGTGCGCTCCGCCGCCCAATCGGAAAACGTCGAGCGGAAGCCGTGCGCCGTCAGATCGGTGCGCTTCATGCGGCGCAGCAGCATCAGCATCGTCATGTTGGACATCGGCATCGCGCGGCCGGGGCCGGGGAACACCGGCGCCGCCATATCCGGCTCGCCGTCGCGCGCCAGCGCCAACGGCCGCACCGTTTCGAGCACCGCGAGCGCCGCATCGCTGAGCGGCACGCGATGCTCGCGGCCGGCCTTCATGCGCTCGGCCGGGACGGTCCAGACCTTGGCGGCAAGGTCTATCTCGCCCCACCGCGCGCCCAACACCTCGCCGGTGCGCGCCGCCGTGAAGATCGCAAATTCGAGCGCCCGCGCCGCCATGCCCGGCCGGCTCCGCAGAGCGGCGAGGAACGCCGGAACATCGTCGAAGGG
Organism: Allostellaceae bacterium; assembly: GCA_035277405.1. Taxonomy (GTDB): domain Bacteria; phylum Pseudomonadota; class Alphaproteobacteria; order ATCC43930; family CGMCC-115725; genus DATARH01. The sequence continues at coordinate 1,293 of DATEKP010000363.1, forward strand.
TAGTGCGGGATGGTGCGCCACCTTGCGCACCCTGGCGCGCGCCGGCAGCACGTGCGCGAGGTTGCCGCGCCATTGCGCCGGGTTCGGCCCCGCGCGGTAGCCGCGCACCGTCGCGGCATCAAGCACCGCCTCGATCCGGCCGCGCACCCGGCTCGCGGTTTCCGGCTTCGCGGTCCACAGCGGATCGAGCACGTCCACGACAAGCCCGGTATCGATCGCCGCGACCGGCAATTCCCCCAATGTCGGGTAGACGTAGGTGGCGAGCGTGTTGCGCCATTGCTGCCGGTGCTTGGCGTTGCGCCAGCCGGCTTCGTTGCGGCCGATAAATTCCTCCGCCACTTCCCGGAAGGTCCGCCCCTTCGCCGCGGAGAGCCGCAGCGCTTGCCGCTGAGCGGCCTTGGCGGCGAGCGGGTCTATCCCGTCGCGGCGCTGGTTGCGGTGCTCCGTCGCCTTCGCGCGGGCATCCGCGAGCGAGATATCGGGGTAGGGACCAAGCCCCATATCGCGGCGCTTGCCGTCGAGTTGGAAGCGGAACACCCAGCTTTTCGCCCCGGTGGGCGCGACGCGGAGGTACAGCCCGCCGCCGTCATGCAGCACCGCCGGCCCTTTCGCCTTGGTCACCGCCACCGCCGTCAACTTGCTGCCGGTGCGCGCCATCGTTCCCGCCTCCGCCGCTCGGGTCCGAATGGGGGAAGGCCCGATCCGTTCCCCACTTCGTTCCCCCATCGCGATTGAGATAGTACGATACGCCAAGAGACATTGGAAGACGCAAGAGCCGCAGAACCGGCCGATCTAGGGCGGAAACCGAGACGGGCTGAGACTGCCAAAAATGGGGGAATGGCGGAGAGGGAGGGATTCGAACCCTCGGTCCCCCGCAAAGAGGACAACGGTTTTCGAGACCGCCCCGTTCGACCGCTCCGGCACCTCTCCTGATGAGCGGGGCGAGGGACTTAGCACGGCTCTACGAAGAACGGCAAGGGAACCGCCGCCGACCGCGCGCTCAGCTCGGCACCAGGCCGCCATCGACGTTGTAGGACTGGCCGGTGATGTTGCGCGCGCCGGGCGAGGCGAGAAACACCGCCATCGCCGCGATGTCGTCGGGCGTGTTGGCGCGGCCGATCGGGATCGTCCGCTCCTGCTCGGCCATCAGCGCCTCGACCGAGATGCCGCGCTGGGCGGCGCGGCCGATCGCGTTGCGGGCGCCGAGCTCGGTGCGAGTGATGCCGGGGCAGATCGCGTTGACGTTGATGTTATAGCGGCCGAGCTGCTGGGCGGCCATCTTGGTCAGCGCGATGACGGCGCCCTTGCTGGCGGCGTAGGCGGCGTTCGACGCGCCGGCATAGCCGCGCCCGCTGATCGAGGCGATGTTGACGATGCGCCCGCCGCCCGCGCCGATCATCTCGCGCGCGGCGCGCTGCAGGCAAAAGAAGACACCCTTGGCGTTGACCCGGTGGATGCGGTCCCAATCGGCCTCGGTCAAATCCATGATGTCGGCGTAGCGCGTGACGCCGGCATTGTTGACGGCGATGTCAAGGCCCCCGAGTTCGGCGGTGGCGCGCGCCACCATCCGGTCGATGGCGGCGACATCCCCGCAATCGGCCTCGATCGCGATCGCCCGGCCGGTGTTGCCGGCGGCCTGTTCGGCGGTGCGCTCGGCGGCGGCGCGGTCGATGTCCGCCGCCGCGACAGCCGCGCCTTCAGCCGCCAGCGCCAGCGCGATGGCGCGGCCGATGCCGTTGCCAGCGCCGGTGACCAGCGCGACCTTGCCGTCGAGAACAGCCATCTGTGCGCCTCCGCTGCGGCTTGACCCACCTGTCATGCGGTGAACCTACTATGGACCAAGATGCCGACGCGAGCAGGGCGATGTTTGATCTCGGCCGGACTTTTCTCGCCGCCGTCGAGCGCAGCCCGGACGCGCTCGCGGTCGTCGATGGCGCACGGCGGCTAACCTACGCCGAATGGCACCGCGAGATCGGGCGGATCGCGGGAGGGCTCGAGGCGCTCGGCCTCAGGCGCGGCGACCGGCTCGCGGTCATCCTTCAGAACCGGCTCGAGATGGCGAGCCTCCACTGGGCCTGCCAGTTCACGGGCATCGTCACGACGCCGCTCAACTGGCGCATCAAGGCCGACGATCTCGACTATTGCCTCGCCACGGCCGAGGCCGCCGCGTTGGTGTTCGACGACGTCGCGGCCGAGACGGTCACGGGCGCCGCGGCCGCGCAACGCATGCCGCGCATCGCGATCGGTGGAGGCGGCAACGCGACCTGCCGCTTCGACGAGTTGCAAGGCGGCCGCAATCCGGCGCCGCAGGCCGGCCCCGACGACCTGTCATTGCTGCTGTTCACGTCGGGCACCACCGGGCGGCCGAAGGGCGTGCCGCGGCGCCACCGCGCCGAGCGCGCCGCCGCGCTCGCCCATGTCGCGCAGAACCTTTACGGGCGCGGCGAGCGCACGCTC
>DATEKP010000364.1:0-5319 GCA_035277405.1 Allostellaceae bacterium
GGCAAGGGTACCGGGTCGCTAAGGCGGGTGGTGGCGTTCATTGATCGCCAGCACGCGGATGCCGGAAGGATCGAGGCGCAGCGTGCTCAGCGAACCTTGGCCGATTTCGATGCGGCCGTAGAAATCGAGCGGCATGCCGAGCGCGAATACCAGAACGGCGCGGATCACGTCGCCGTGGCTGACCAGCACGATATCGTCGTCCGGATGGCGCTCGCCGATCTCGAACACGGCTTCGACGGCGCGGTGCTGCACTTCGCGCATGCTCTCGCCGCCGGGGATGCGCGACAGGCTGCGCTGCGTGCTCCATGCCGGCCAGCGCGGGTCGGCACGGATCGCATCGAACGTGGCGCCGGTCCATTCCCCGAAATCGAGCTCGATCAGCCCGTCGCATAGCGCGACCGGCAGGCCCAGCCGCTCGGCAACGATGTCGGCGGTCTCGCGGGTGCGCTGCAATGGGCTGGCATAGACCGCGGCGATCTGGTGCCGCGCGAGGCGCTCGGCGACGCCGGCGATTTCGGCGCGGCCGCGCTCGCTGAGGCCGACCCCCGGCATGCGCCCGACCAGCACGCGCCCGAGCAGGCCGTGCTCGCCGTGGCGCAGCAGATGGAAGACCGTCATGCCGCCTCGGCGAGGGTGTAGACGCCGCGCTCGAACGCGCCATAGAGCCGCACGACAGCGGGATCGGCGAACGGCAGGATTTGCGTCAGGATCACGCCGGCGACATGGCGCGCCGGGTCGAGCCAGTAATAGCTGTTGAACAGCCCGGCCCAGCTCAGCGTGCCGGCGCTGCGGCCGTTCGGGCCGGGTTCAAGGTTCAGCATGTACCCGAGGCCCCAGCGCAGCGGCGCACCGGGAAAGAAATCGACGTCGTTGGTCAGCGGCGGCATCACTGACTTCAGCACGCCAGCCGGGAGATCCCCGATCTGGTTGCGGTTCATCGCGGCGACCGACTCGTGCTTCAGGATGCGCGCCCCGTCGCGAGTACCGTCGCCGAGCAGCATTTCGAGGAACCGCAGATAGTCCGGCCCGGTCGCATACAGCCCGCCGCCCCCGGCAAACATTTCCGGCACCTCCGGCGGCAATAGCGGCTGCGGCACGAGACTGCCGTCCGGCTGGCGCAGATGCACCGTCGCCTGCCGCGCGTGCTGTTCGGGTGACGGCACGAAATTGGTGTCGGTCATGCCGAGCGGTGTGAAGATACGGTCGCGCAGATAGGCATCGAGCGATTGGCCGCTCGCCCATTCGACCAATCGCCCGATCCAGTCGATATTGATGCCGTATTCCCAACGCTCGCCGGGATCGAAATTAAGCGGCCGATTATAGGCCGTCGCCTTTCCCGACAGCACCGGCGGCGTGCCACCCGCCTCGACATAGCGCGCGGTATCGCGGTTCCAGAATTCGTAGGTGAACCCGGCGGTATGCGTCATCAGCTGGCGCAACGTGATCGGCCGCTTGGCCGGGCGCAGCCGCGCTCTCCCGGCGGCGTCAAAGCCGTCGAGCACCTGCGGGGAGGCGAGCGCCGGCTCGCCGATATCCGGCACCGGGTCGTCGAGGCCGAGCCGGCCCTCCTCGACCTGCTGCATCGCCGCGACGCAGGTGATTGCCTTGGTCATCGAGGCGATGCGGAACACCGTGTCGAGCGTCATCGCCGCCCCGCCACCTAGCGCGCGCACGCCGAACGCGCCGTCGTAGATCGGCCCGTCGCCGGCCGTCGCCAGCGCCACGACCCCCGGCACCTCGCCGGATTCGGCCGCGCTGCGCAATGTGCCGTCGATCCGCCCCCGCGCTTCTGCCCGGTCAGTCATCGAAGCCTCCGATATCCACGTTGGCGTCCGCGAGGCCCCTCACCCTGTCCCTCTCCCCGTATTACGGGGAGAGGGAACGCTCACGTCGCGCCGCGCATATTCTCCCTCTCCCCGCCTGCGGGGAGAGGGTCGGGGTGAGGGGCCAAGTGCGGCAAGCCTCAACCGTCAGAGGCCGCGGCATGCCGGATGTTGCCGCTCTGCTCGGGGATGCCGGTCTCCTCGTAGCAGACGCGGGCGAAAGCGGCGACGCCCTCGCGGATCTCCTCCTTGGTGGTCAGGCCGAAGCACAGGCGCAGGCGCGACTTGGCGGCCTCGCCATTCACGGCCCATTCCGGCCCCGGGTTGAATGCGATGCCGGCTTTCTGCGCCGGCTGCAACAGTTTGCGCACATCGACCCAGTCGGGCAGCTTCAGCCACAGAAAGATGCCGCCCTTCGGCGCCCAAGGCTCGACGGACGTGCCGAATTCGCGCTCGACCGCCTCGACCATCGTGTCGAGCTTGTCCTTCAAAGCGCCGCTCAATTCGCCGACATGCTGTTCGAAATGGTTCGAAAAATACTCGGCGACGACCATCTGTTCGAGCGCGCCGGTGCCGCTGTCGGTCGCGGCCTTGATCGCCACCATGCGGCTCATGAATTCCCAGTCGGCCATCACGTAGCCGAGCCGCAGGGCCGGCGCCAGGGTCTTCGAGAACGAGCCGATATGGATGACCCGGCTCGGGTCGAGCGAATAGAGCGCCGGCGGCGCCGACATGCCGCCCCAGGTCAGGTCGGCATAGCATTCGTCCTCGAAGATCGGCACCCCGTATTCGCGCGCCAGCGCCAGGAATTGGTGGCGCCGCGCCAGCGGCATGATGCTGCCGGTCGGGTTCTGGATCGTCGGCACCGTGCAGATGTATTTCGGTGTCGTGCTTTGGCGCTTCAGGCCGGCGAGGATGTCGCCGAGTGCGTCGATGCGGATGCCGTCCTCGTCGAGCGGCGCGCCGACGATGTTGACGCCGAGGCGACGCAGCTTTGTCAGGTACCCGCCATAGGTGAATTCCTCGAGGATCACCGTATCGCCCGGTTCGAGCAGCACCTGGTTGACCAGGTCAATCGCCTGGCCCGATCCCGAGGTGATCAAGACATCTTCCGGAGTGCCCGCGATGCCGCGCCAGCGCTTGAGCTTGTCGGCGACAAAGCGGCGCAGGCCGAGATAGCCCTGCGGCCCCTGCGCCAGGCTGTACAGCGCCAGCTCGGCGCCCTCGCGGCGCAGCACGCTTGCGGCCGCCTCGATCAGCCCCTCGATCGGGATCAGCGTGCGGTCGTTGTGGCCGCCGATGAAATTGTAGCGGGCGTTGCCGGCCCAGCGCGCCGCCGGCGGCGGCAATTTGCCGGCGAACAGCTGAGGGTAGGCGAAACCGGCGCTCGTCATGCGGGGGATGTCCTTTCCGGTTCGGGCAGGTTGGCGAGATAGCGGCCGTAATCGTTGTTGCCAAAGCGGCGCGCCTCGGCCAGCAGCCGCTCGCGGTCGATATAACCAAGATGATAGGCGACTTCCTCGATGCAGGCGATCTTCAATCCCTGCCGCATCTCCACCGTGCGGACATATTCGCCCGCTTCCAGCAGGTCCTCGTGCGTGCCGGTGTCGAACCAGGCGTGCCCGCGCCCGAGCCGCGCCACGTGCAACTGCCCGCGGCGCAGATAGACATTGTTGAGGTCGGTGATCTCCAACTCGCCGCGCGCCGACGGCTTCAGCTTGCGGGCGATGTCGATGACCGCGTTGTCGTAGAAATAAAGGCCGGTGACGGCCCATTGCGAGCGCGGCTGGCGCGGCTTTTCCTCGATCGACACGGCCCGCCCGGCGGCGTCGAACTCGACGACGCCGTAGGCCTCCGGTCGGCGCACCTGGTAGGCGAAGACCGTCGCGCCGGGGCGCGGTTTTGCGGCGGCTTGCAAGAGCTCCGGCAGGCCGTGGCCGTAGAAGATGTTGTCGCCGAGCACCAAGGCCGCGGCACCGCCGCCGATGAAGTCGCGGCCGATGATAAAGGCCTGCGCCAAGCCCTCCGGGCGCGGCTGCACGGCGTAGGACAGCGCGATGCCCCAGCGGCTGCCGTCGCCGAGCAGCCCTTCGAAGCGCTCGCGCTCGGCCGACGTCGTGATGACCAGGATATCGCGGATGCCGGCCAGCATCAGCGTCGTCAGCGGGTAGTAGATCATCGGCTTGTCGTAGACCGGCAGCAATTGCTTGCTGACGACCAGCGTCGCCGGGTAGAGCCGCGTGCCGGCCCCGCCGGCGAGGATGATGCCTTTCATCGCACCGCCTACCTCAAAGACCCCCTCTCCCCCATCGGGGGAGAGGGCAGGGTGAGGGGGCTACGGAACCGCCGAGCCGGCTGAAGCACCCTCACCCGGCTCGCCCCTCTTCGGGGCGAGCCACCCTCTCCCGCGGTGCGGGAGAGGGGATCGCGCCGGCACCGAGCCGGCCGCCGCGGTATCGCCCGGACCAGATCGGCTCCCACCACCAGCGGTTGTCGAGATACCAGGCAACCGTGTGGCGCAGGCCGCTCTCGAAGCTCTCGCGCGGCCGCCAGCCGAGTTCGGCCGTGATCTTTGTCGCGTCCATCGCGTAGCGCCAATCGTGCCCCGGCCGGTCGGCGACGAATTCGATCAGCCGGGCGTGCGGGCGATAGGGCGAATTGGGCTGCAACTCGTCGAGCAGCCGGCAGATCGCGGTCACGACCTCGAGGTTGCTGCGCTCGCCGTCGCCGCCGATGTTGTAGCTCTCGCCCGGCCGACCCCTGGTCAGTACGGCGTAGAGCGCGCGGGCATGATCCTCGACATAGAGCCAGTCGCGCACGTTTTCGCCGGTGCCGTAAACCGGGATCGGCTCGCCGTGCAGCGCCTTCAGGATCGCCAGCGGGATCAGTTTTTCCGGGAAGTGATAGGGGCCGTAATTGTTGGAGCAGTTGCTCAGCACGACCGGCAATCCGAAGGTTTCGTGCCAGGCGCGCACCAGGTGATCGGACGCGGCCTTCGACGCAGCATAGGGAGAGTTGGGCCGGTATCGGCTCTCCTCGCTGAACTTGCCGTCGCGCCCCAGCGAGCCGAACACCTCATCAGTCGAGACGTGGTGAAAGCGAAAGCGGCGGGCCTGCTCGTCCGGCAACCCGCGCCAGTAGGCGAGAGCCGCTTCAAGCAGCACATAGGTCCCTTCGATGTTCGTCTTGATGAACTCGCCGGGGCCGTCGATCGAGCGGTCGACATGCGATTCGGCAGCGAGGTGCAGCACCGCATCGGGCGCGAACGAGCGAAACAATTCGTCGATCTGCACGCGGTCGGCGATCTCGGCGCGGTGAAACCGGTAATGCGCATTATTTTCGATCGTCCGCAACGACGCGAGGTTGGCGGCGTAGGTCAGCTTGTCGATGTTGAGCACTGCGGCGTCCAATTCGCCGACGAACAGGCGGCACACCGCCGAGCCGATAAACCCGGCCCCGCCCGTCACCATTACCTTCATCGCACTGCCCGCATCCG
>DATEKP010000365.1:0-5841 GCA_035277405.1 Allostellaceae bacterium
CACCGTTATCCCGAAAGCGCCCGCGCGCGCGGCGAACAGGGCGAGGCGGTGTTGCGTTTTCGGGTGGACCGCGCCGGGCGCGTTTTAAGCTTCTCGCTGGCGCGCAGCACCGGCTATCCCGACCTCGACGCGGCGGTCGAGGCGATGCTGCGCGGCGCGGTACTGCCGCCGTTCCCCTCCGACATGGCGGCGGCCGAGGTCGAGGTGTCGGTGCCGGTCCGCTTCAGCCTGAGCCGCTGACCGCGCGGGCGCGCAGGCATGGATCGGCAACCGTGAGATGAGTCCAACGCTTCGCATCCCAATCTTTGTCATGCCGGCGAAGGCCGGTATCCACAGTTCCGCGGCACGAGTGGCTGACCGGTGGGCCCCGGCCTTCGCCGGGACGACGAAATCGGGTCCAAGTGTTCGACGTGCGCACAAGAGAGGGCGCGATGCTGCGACGCGGCGCGAGCTACGACGAGGTCTATGCCGGCTTCCGCTGGGAGGTGCCGGCGCGTTTCAACATCGGCGCCGCGTGCGTTGACCGCCACGCGACCGGCGCAGGCCGCCTAGCGCTGGTCTACGAGGCACCGGATGGCTCGGTCGCGCGTTTCACGTTCGACGATCTGAAGAAATTGTCGAACTGCTGCGCCAATGCGCTCGCCGGTCTCGGCATCAGGCCGCGCGATCGGGTCGGCGTCCTGCTGCCGCAGCGCCCGGAGACGGCGATCGCGCATCTCGCGATCTACAAGCTCGGGGCGGTCGCGGTGCCGCTGTTCGTGCAGTTCGGCCCCGATGCGCTGGAGCACCGCCTCGCCGACAGCGGCGCCCGCGCCCTCGTCACCGACGCCGAGAACCTCGCCAGGCTGCCGACCGGACTGCCCGACCTGAAGACGATCCTGATCGTCGAGGGCGACAGCGGCGGCCACCCGATGTTCTGGCCGACGCTGGAGCGCGCCGGGGACGAATTCGCGCCATTCGACACCGCGGCCGACGACGCGGCGCTGATCATCTACACCTCCGGCACGACCGGGAAGCCGAAGGGCGCCCTGCATGCCCATCGCGTGCTGCTCGGGCATTTGCCGGGGGTCGAATTGCCGCACGAGTTCTTCCCGCAGCCCGGCGACTTCTACTGGACGCCGGCCGACTGGGCGTGGATCGGCGGCCTGCTCGACGTGCTGCTGCCGAGCCTCTATCACGGCGTGCCGGTATTGGCGCACCGCGCCCGCAAGTTCGACCCCGAGGAGGCCTTTGCGCTGATCGGAAGGCACGGCGTGCGCAACGCCTTCCTGCCGCCGACCGCGCTGAAGATGATGCGGCCGGTCGCCGACCCCCGCGCGCGCTTCGGCATCGCGCTGCGCTCGGTGGCGAGCGGCGGCGAGGCGCTCGGCGACGATATCCTCGACTGGTCCAGGGCCGCGCTCGGGCTGACCGTCAACGAATTCTACGGCCAGACCGAGGCCAACCTGCTGGTCGGCAATTGCGCTTCGCTCTACCCGGTGCGCCCCGGCTCGATGGGGCGGCCGATCCCCGGCCACCGGGTCGCCGTCGTGTCAGCGGCCGGCGAGCCGGTGGTGGCCGGCGAGACCGGCATCATTGCCGTCAAGCGCCCCGACCCGGTCATGTTTCTCGGGTACTGGAACAACCCCGAGGCGACGCAAGCCAAATTCGCCGGCGACTGGTGCCTGACCGGCGACGTGGCAACGCAGGACGAGGAGGGTTACATCCGCTACAAGGGCCGCGAGGACGATCTGATCTCGAGCGGCGGCTACCGCATCGGCCCGACCGACATCGAGGACTGCCTGATGAAGCACTGGGCCGTGCTGCTGGCTGCGGCGGTCGGCCGGCCGGACGCGGTTCGCGGCGAGATCGTGCGCGCCTTTGTCGTGCCGAAGCCGGGCATCGCGCCCTCGCCCGAGCTGGCCGAGGAAATCCGCGGCTTTGTCGGCGAGCGGCTGGCCTGGTACCAGGCGCCGCGCGAGATCGTCTTTGCCGACGAATTGCCGCTGACCGCGACCGGCAAGATCATCCGCCGCGAATTGCGCGAAATGTAGGATGGGCTGAGCGAACGCGAAGCCATCGAGATTTCACATGAGACGGCGAGACACCGAGATGCCGCGGCACGAAATTCTCACCGCCTCGCCGTTTCGTTGTGGAATTTGGCGTTGATGATGGGCTTCGCTGCGCTCAGCCCATCCTGCGAATTACGGTTTGGCGCGATACTGGGCGGCCGGGTGCGGCGGGGCGAGGTGGGGGCCGCGGCCGAACAGCTTTTCGCGGTAGGTGCCGGGGCGGTATTCGCGCTTCAAGGCGCCGCGGCGCTGCAGTTCGGGCACGACCAATCGGGCGAAATCCTCGAAGCTCTCGGGGGTGACGGCATAGGCGAGGTTGAACCCGTCGACGCCGGTCTCCGCGGCCCAGTCGATCAGGCGATCGGCGATCTGCCGCGGCGAGCCGACGAACAACGGCCCGCGTCCGCCGATCGCGACGTGCTCGGCTAATTCGCGCACGGTCCACACCCGATCGGGATCGTCGGAGGTGAACGAGGCGAGCGATGAGCGCATCGCCTCCGTTTCGATGTAGCGCAACTCGTCATCCATCCCGTATTTCGAGAAATCGACGCCGGTCCACCCCGAAAACAGCGCCAGCGCCGCCTCCGGGTCGGCATAGCGGCGGTATTCCGCGTGCTTCGCGTGCGCTTCGGCCTCGCTCGGCGCGGTGATGACCGTGCATAGCGTGAAGATCAACAGGTCGGCCGGGTTGCGGCCGTTGGCGATGGCGCGGCGCCGCAGATCGGCGACCTGCGGCGCGACGACCCGCGCCGTCGGGCCGTTGATGAACACGCATTCGGCATGCGCCGCGGCGAAGGCGCGGCCGCGCGGCGAGGCGCCGGCCTGGTAGAGCACCGGCGTCCTCTGCGGCGACGGCTCGCACAGGTGGATCGCGTCGAGGCGATAGAATTGCCCGTCGTGGCGCACCCGGCGGATGCGCGCCGGGTCGGCGAACATGCGCCGCGCCTTGTCGCGGACAGCGGCGCCGTCTTCCCAGCTACCCTCCCACAGCTTGTACATGACCTGCATGTATTCGTCGGCCAGCTCGTAGCGCTGGTCGTGGCGCGGCTGCACGGCGAGGCCCATGCCGGTGGCGGCGCTGTCGAGATATCCGGTGACGATGTTCCAGCCGGCCCGGCCCTTGGTCAGGTGGTCGAGCGTCGACAGGCGACGGGCGAGCGTATAGGGCGGCTCGTAGGACAAGGTGCAGGTGACGCCGAACCCGAGATGTTCGGTCGCCGCCGCCATCGCCGGCACCAGCAGCAGCGGATCATTGACAGGCACTTGCACGGCGTGGCGCAAAGCCGCGTCGGGCGAATTGCCGTAGACGTCGTAGATGCCGAGCACGTCGGCGAGAAAGATGCCGTCAAAGAGGCCGCGTTCGAGGGTCCTCGCCAGCCCCGTCCAGTAGCTGAGATCCGTGTAGTCGGCCGAGCGGTCGCGCGGATATGCCCACAGCCCCGGCGATTGGTGCCCGACCGTGTTCATCTCGAACGCGTTGAGGCGGATTTCCTTCATCGCGCTACGCTGTCATTGCGAGCACAGCGAAGCAATCCCGATCGGCGGCTTGGGATTGCCTCGTCGCTCCGCTTCTCGCAATGACGGCGGTTTCGGGGTAAGGGATGCTGACAGGGCGGCGACACGGCCGCCGATCGGAGAGGGAGGAACGCGATGGGATTGTTGCGGCGCGCGCTCGTCGGGCTGAGCCTGTGCGCGATCGTGCTGGCGCCGGCGGCGCGGGCGGCCGAGCCTTATCACCTGCGCATCGGCTGGGTCGTCGCCGGCGCGGATTTGGCGACGCTGATGTTCGCCAAACCCGGCCTCGCCATGCACGCCGGCAAGAGCTACGTGCCGGAGATGGTGCATTTCCAGGGCACGCCGACCGAGGTGACGGCGCTCGCCACCGGCGAACTCGATATCGGGGCGCTCGCCTATTCGACCTTTGCGCTCGGCATCATCAACGCCGGCATGGAGGATCTGCGGATCATCGGCGACGAATTCCAGGACGGCGCGCCCGGCTATCACACCAACGGCAATTTTGTGCGCAACGACAGCGGCATCAAAAAGGTCGAGGACCTGAAGGGCAAGATCATCGCCACCAACCAGCGCGGCAGCGCGGTCGATATGGCGGTGCGCGCGATGCTCGCCAAGCACAACATGCAGGACAAGCGCGACGTGACCTTTATCGAGGTGCACTTCCCGGAAATGCAGGCGGTGCTGAAGGAGCATAAGGTCGACCTGGTGACCGCGCCGCTGCCGTTCGGGGTCGATCCCGCATTGACCGCCTTTGCGCATCCGCTGTTCACGCAGGTCGATGCGATCGGCCGCAGCCAGATGATCGTCCGCGTCGCGCGCGCCGGCTTCATCAAAGAGCATCGCGCCGCGCTGGTCGATTTCATGGAGGACTACCTGCGCGTCCTGCACTACCTGCAGGACCCGGCGCATCACGCCGAGGCGGTGGCATTGCTGGCCGAGGTGACGAAGCGGCCGGCGGCGTTCTTCGACAAGTGGGCCTTCACCAAGGAAGACTACTACCGCGATCCGAAGGCGCTGCCCGATCTCGACGCACTGCAGCGCAATATCGAGGTGCAGAAGGAACTCGGCTTCATCAAGAAATCGATCGACGTGAAGAAATTCGCCGACCTCACCATCGTCAAGGATGCCGGCCAGCAGCTCGGCGAGGGGCAGTAGGCGTCAGCTGTTGCCCCTCACCCCGGCCCTCTCCCCGCGAGCGGGGAGAGGGAGAACCCTAGTCGCGAAAATCGAAGCGGTAGGAGGCGTTATGCCGGCGGATCCAGCCGGCGGTGGGATCGGGGAAATGCGCCGGCATGACGAGGGTGCCGCTGTCGGCATGCTCCGCGACGAGCCGGGTGCGGCTCGTGCGCGAGCCGTCCGGGTCGGTGCACGCCATCGTCGACCAATCGGGCCGCAGGCATTGCAGCGGGTGATGCAAGACGTCGCCGATGAACAGGCCGCGCTCGCCGCCCGAATGGGCATGGATCACGACATTGCCCGGCGTGTGGCCGGGGTAGGGTTCGAACCACAGCCCGTCGTCGAGCGCGTAATCGTCGCCGACCAAGAGCGCCTGCCCGGTCTTGACGACGGGCAGGATGCTGTCGCCGAACGCCAGCGCGTGCGGGCTGTCGGCGCCGCTCAGGTGGAAGTCGCGCCAGTGGTCGTATTCGCGCTGCGCCATGACGTATTTGGCGTTGGGGAAGGTCGGCACCCACCGGCCATCGACGAGCCGCGTGTTCCACCCGACATGGTCCCAGTGCAGATGCGTGCACATGACATAATCGACCTCTTCCGGCCGGACTCCGAGGCGCGCCAGGTCGGCGATGAACGAGGTTCGCATGCGGTTGAATTGCGGCCGGCTCGGGCGCTCCTTGTCGTTGCCGATGCAGGCGTCGATCAGGATCGTGTGCCGCCCGGTGCGGACAACGAAACTGTGGAAGCTGAAGATCAGCTTACCGGTGCCCGGCTCGATCAGGCGCGGGCCGAGCAATTCGGTATGCTCCTGCACGACGGCCGGGTCGAAATCGGGGAAGAAATCCGGCGGGTTGAAGAACGGGCCTTCGTAATCGGCGATGCGGTCGATCGCGAAACTGCCGATGCGGATGGGCTGCATCTGTCCTCGCAAGGCTGAGCGGCTGCGATGAGCGGACTGTAGCCGCGCGCCGGCGGCGTTCCTAGCGCGATCGTTGCCGCGGCGGGGCGGGTGGGCTACCCTTCACGGTACGCCGCTTGGGAATGCCGAACATGCGCACCTTTCTCGCCGTAAGCTTGGCCGTGCTGCTTAGCCCCGTCGCCG
>DATEKP010000366.1:0-2172 GCA_035277405.1 Allostellaceae bacterium
GCACCGCCTCACCGCCATCGCCGGCCGCCAGCAACATCTGGCTGGAAGCTGGCAAGGCCAGCCCGGCAGAGCTGATGTCCGACATCAAGAACGGCTTCTATGTGACTGAATTAATGGGCATGGGGGTCAACGGCATCACCGGCGATTACAGCCGGGGCGCCGCCGGGTTCTGGATCGAGAACGGCGCGCTCGCCTTCCCGGTCAGCGAAATGACGGTCGCCGGCAATCTGAACGATATGTTCGCCCGGCTGACCGCCGCGAACGACCTCGAATTCCGCACCGGCGCCGATTCGCCGACCCTGCGCATCGACGACCTGACCGTCGCGGGGGCGTAACGCCGAACGCGCAGGATGGGTTGAGCAACGCGAAAACCCATCATTTGTGGCGGCCGGTCACGTGATGGGTGTTGCTGCGCTCAACCCATCCGACACGCCGATGCTCGGCGTCGCGGTGGCCGCCCGAAACCGCCGGCCTTGCCAAGCCCGCGGCCCCTCTCTAACACTGGCGGGGGGTTCGATGCGCGACAACTCACCCATCGTTTTGCAGGGCGCGCGCTCGTCGGTGCTGGTGCGGCGGCTGGTGCGCGAGTTCATCCGCCGGCACGCATACCGGATCGCGCTCGCCTTCGCCTGCATGGCAGTCGCCGGCGGCGCGACGGCATTGCGCGCCTGGCTGATGCAGCCGGTGCTCGACCACATCTTCATCGCCCGCCAGGCGGCGCTGTTGCCGCTATTGGCCGGCGCCGCGCTCCTGCTCGCCCTGGTCAAGGGCGCCGCCGATTACGCCGACAGCGTGTTGATGACGCGGGTCGGGCAGCGCGTCATCGCCGATGTGCAGACGGCGCTCTATTCCCGACTGATCCGCGCCGATGTCGCGTATTTCAATGCCCATCCGAGCGGCATGCTGATCTCGCGCCTGACCAACGACGCGTGGCTGCTGCGCAACGCCGCCGCCAATGTGCTGAGCAGCATCGGGCGGCATTCGGTGACGATCGTGTTCTTGGTCGCCGTGATGTTCTACCAGGATTGGGCATTGGCCCTCGTGGCGTTCTTCGCCTTTCCGCTGGCGATTCGCCCGATCGTCGCGATCGGCCGCCGCATGCGCCGGGTCTCGGCCAATACGCAGGCCGGGATGGGCGAGGTCACGACGCTCTTAAGCCAGACCTTCCAGGGCGCGCGCCACGTCAAGGCGTACGGCATGGAAGCCTATGAGGAGGGCCGAGCGGCGGCGCTGTTCGAGCGCATCTTTCGCCTCGTCGACCGCGCCAACCGCACGCGCTCCTTGGCGGGGCCGCTGATGGAAGCGCTGGGCGGTGCGGCGATCGCGCTGGTGATCTATTACGGCGGCCACCAGGTCATCGTCGGCGCCCGAACGCCGGGCGCGTTCTTCTCGTTCATCACGGCGCTGTTATTGGCTTATCAGCCGGTCAAGAACTTGGCGACGCTGAACGCCTCGCTGCAGGAGGGCCTCGCCGCGGCACAACGCGTCTTCGAGGTCCTCGACCTCGAACCGGCGATCCGCGACCGGCCGGGCGCGATGACGCTGCGCGTCGCCGGCGGTGAGGTGCGGTTCGCCGACGTTCGTTTCGGTTACCACCACGGTGCGGTGGCGCTCGACGGCATCTCGTTCACGGCGTCGCCCGGCAGCACGGTGGCGTTGGTCGGCCCGTCGGGCGCCGGCAAATCGACCGTGCTGAACCTGATCCCGCGCTTTTATGACATCGATGGCGGCACGATCGCGGTTGACGGGCAGGATATCGGCGCGGTCACGCTTTCATCGCTGCGCTCGGCCATCGCGCTGGTGTCGCAGGAGGTCACGCTGTTCGACGACACGGTGCGCGCCAACATCGCCTATGGCCGCCTCGACGCGCCGCCGGAGGCGATCGTCGCGGCGGCGGAGGCGGCCGGCGCCGACGGGTTCATCGCCGAATTGCCGCAGGGCTACGATACCCCGGTCGGCGAGCGCGGCGTGCGCCTCTCGGGAGGCCAGCGCCAGCGCCTGGCGATCGCCCGCGCGATGCTGAAGGACGCGCCGATCCTGCTGCTCGACGAGGCGACTTCGGCGCTCGACAGCGAGACCGAGCGGCAGGTGCAGGCGGCATTGCGGCGGCTGATGCGCGATCGCACGACGCTGGTCATCGCGCACCGGCTGTCGACGATCGTCCACGCCGAC
>DATEKP010000367.1:0-3677 GCA_035277405.1 Allostellaceae bacterium
CCGGCAACCGCTTGAAAAACCGTCGGCGCTCGCCATGGTTTGGGCGGTGATGAGCAACCCGCCGCTGGTCAAGCATTCGGTCCGCATCGCCGGCCACGCGACGAGCGTCTCGCTCGAAGAGGCGTTCTGGGCGGCGTTGCGGGAGATCGCTGCACGCCGCGGCATGACCCTCAACGCGCTGCTGACGCAAATCGACGCCGAGCGGAACGGCAACCTGTCGAGCGCCATCCGCGTGTTCGTGCTGAACAGTTGCCGCCGCGGCGAACTGCGCGACGAGAGCAACGGATCGCCGTCTTAGCGGCGGCGGGTTGTACGCGCCGATGCACCACCCCATTCTGACTGACGGCAGCAACGCACGAGGCCGGCAATGGCGTCGATCGTAAATTTCAACCGCTTCCGCAAGGCGAAAGAGCGCGCCGAAGACGCACGCCGGGCCGCGCAAAATCGTGCCCAATCAGGCCGCAGCAAGGCCGAGCGCCGCGAGGCCGACGCGGAGCGCCAGCGCCTCGAGCGGGATCTAGACAGCAAGCGGATCGAATAGTGGCGCCGCCACCTCACGCCCGGCCAAGGGCGCGGCGATAGGCTTCTTCGGTCGCCGGGTCGAAGCAGATGAAGATGACGCGCTCCGGGAGTTCGTTTGCCCCGAGGTGAGCGCCCACCTCGGCGACCGCGATCCGCGCCGCCTGCTCGCGCGGGAAGCCATAGACTCCGGTCGCGATCGCCGGAAAGGCGATGGTGCGGAACCGCCGTTCCGCCGCGAGCGCGAGACACGACCGGTAACAGGACGCAAGAATGGCAGGCTCGCCGCTCTGCCCGCCCCGCCACACCGGGCCGACGGTGTGGATTACGTGTCCGGCGGAGAGGCGGTAGCCGCGCGTCAGCCGCGCCTCGCCTGGCGGGCAGCCGCCGATCGTGAGGCATTCGGCGAGCAGCTCCGGCCCGGCGGCGCGATGGATTGCGCCGTCGACGCCGCCGCCGCCCAACAGCGAGGAATTGGCTGCATTGACGATGGCGTCGACGACGAGTTGCGTGATGTCGCCGAGGTCGAGACCGATGCGCCGATCGATGGCCGGGTCGGGGGTCACGCGCCGGCGTCGAGTTCCTGGCTCAGATCGCGGCCGAACAGGCGCTCGTCGAGGATCGCGCCGTCGCCGTCGGCGACGACGACCCGGCTCGGCTGGTCGCGCTCGGCCCAGCGCCCGGCCGCCGCCACCGCCTCCTCCTGCAATGCGAAATCGCCGAGCGGCTGCATCTCGCCTTCCTTGCGCACGGTCCAGCGCGCGCCTTCGAGCTGGACCCGGTAGACATGGCGCCCCAGCATGGTCGTCTTCCCGTCGCAAATTTTACAACGCCTCGGCTCGCCAACGCGGCGCTGTTCGACGATGTTCCGGCGGCGGGACGGCGCCCGAGGCAAAAAGAAACCGGGAGCAACGCGTGTTGATCCCGGCTCAAGTGTGCGGGTGGCAAACCCGCGACAGGGAGACTTTGCCGACCGGACCACCGGTTTTAGGGCGAGGGTCCGGCGCTCGCCCGGTGCCGCATCGCTGCGGCACGCTACCGACAACGAGAGCCGGCGGGCATGGTTCCGCACCGCGGAAAAAATAATTCCCGGAGAGGTCGAGCAAACGGCCTCAATTGATCGCCGAGCGCACCGCCGGCTTTGCGACCTCGCGCAATGCCCGCGCCGGGCACTCCGCGTCGCGCGGCAGTGGAGCCGCCCCTGGCCGCCCCGGAAAGCGCTGGCTGCCCCGGCGCAACGCCGCCGGATCGGCCATGATGATCTCGGCCTGCCGGTCGGGGACCATCCCCATCAGGCGGCGCAGCGCCTCGCGGCCGCGCGAGAGGCGCGAGCGCACGGTGCCGACCGGGACGTCGAGCACCTCGGCAACCTCTTCGTAGCGCATGCCTTCGAGCCCGACGAGCAGGATGACCGAGCGCTGTTCCTCAGGCAGTTTCGCGATGGCGCGTTCGAGGTCCCGCAGTTCGAGGCTGCGCGCCTGGTGCGGGCCGCGGGTCAACAGTGGCTCGGTCTCGCTCAATCCGACTGCGGCGCCTTCGCGTACCGAGCGGCGCACCAGATTGACATATTGGTTGTGAAGGATCGTGAACAGCCACGCCCGCAGGTCGGTTCCCTCCTGCCACAGATGCAGCTTGCCGAGAGCGCGCGCCAGACAATCCTGGACCAGATCGTCCGCCGCGGCGACATCGCGCGCCAAAGCGCGCGCATAACGCCGCAGGCGGGGGATCTCGGCTTCGATGCTGTCGTGGATGTCCGTCACGAAAAACCCTCCCGCTCGCCGCGACCGGCCTTGCCGCCGGTCCAAGGTGGGCGGGACTTTATCGGTGGGCTGTAATCCGATGATGTCATCGGCTTCGGTTTTGTGTAAGAAATTGTAACCATCTGTTCGAGCCTCTTGATGCTGGTGTACCGCTTGCGGCCGTTTTCTCTCGTCACACTCGGTCCGGCCCACCCGAGGCAGGGCGGGCGCCGATGACCGACAGCGCGCATATACTGGTGGTCGACGACCAGCAGGAAATCTGCGACGTCGTGCAGGAGTACCTCGCGAGCGAGGGGTATCGTGTATCGGCCGCCCATGATGGCGGCGGCATGCGGCGCGTGATGAGCCAGTCGCCGATCGATCTGGTCATCCTCGACCTGATGCTGCCGGGCGAGGATGGGTTGACGCTGGCGCGCTCGCTGCGCAGCGAGTCGGGCATCGGCATCATCATCCTGACCGGCCGCGGCGAGACCGTGGACCGGATCATCGGCCTCGAAATGGGCGCCGACGACTACCTGCCGAAACCGTTCCACCTGCGCGAACTCTTGGCGCGCGTCAAAAGCGTGCTGCGCCGGGTGCAAAGCCGCACCGGCGAAGGTCCGCAGGCTGCGGCGCGGATGCGCGCCCGCTTCGCCGGCTGGACCCTTGACCTGTCGAGCCGCGAGCTGATCTCGCCGGGCGGCGAGGAGGTGCGGCTGACCACCGGCGAATTCGACCTCTTGTCGGCTTTCGTCAACAACGCCAACCAGGTGCTGTCGCGCGACCGGCTCCTCGACCTGGCGCGCAACCGCGAGGCGGGTCCGTTCGACCGCACGATCGACGTGCAGGTCGGCCGGCTGCGCCGCAAGCTCGAAGACGACCCGCAGAACCCGAATTTGATCAAGACCGTGCGCGGCAGCGGCTACATCTTCACGCCGACGGTCGAGTTCAGCTGAGACGCTCCGACGCCGGCCTGGCCGTCGGCAACCCTCGCCATGCCGCCGCGGCGGCATCGCGAAAAAGACTTTCCGCGCGGATGCCGGTTCCCGTAATAGTTTGGCGCCCCGTGCCAAGCGGCGCCGAGGGGAACATTTCGCCGTTACTGATATAGCCTCTGACGGCGCAGGCAGAACGGATGGCATTGACGATCCTCGGCGCGGCGGCGGTCGCGATCTGGTTTTATCTGATAGCGTTCCGCGGCGGCTTCTGGCAGGTGCGGCAGCGCCCGCCGGTCGCTTCGGCGCCGCCGCGTTCGGTCGTCGCGGTGGTCCCGGCGCGCGATGAGGCCGCCCTGGTCGGGCGGGCGCTCTTCTCGCTGCTGGCGCAGCGCTACTCCGGCCGGTTTCACATCGTCGTCGTCGACGACCACAGTAGCGACGGCACCGCCGCGACAGCACACGAGGCGGCGCGGGCCGGCGC
>DATEKP010000368.1:0-3640 GCA_035277405.1 Allostellaceae bacterium
CAGCCGCCGCTGCGGCAGCAGCGCGCCGAATTGATCGGGCCATTCGATCAGCGAGATGCCGTCCTGAAACGCATCCTCGATGCCGAGTTCCCACGCCTCTGCGGGATCGCGCAGCCGGTAGCCGTCGAAATGCCAGACGCAGGTCTCCCCGATCTCGTACACCTGCACCAGCGTGAAGGTCGGGCTCGGGACGTCTTCGGTGCCGCCGCGGGCGCGGATGAAGGCGCGGGCGAAGCTGGTCTTGCCGGCGCCGAGCTCTCCCTTCAGCGCGATCACGTCGCCCGCCCGGGCGAGCGCCGCGAGGCGGGCGGCCAGCGCTGCGGTGGCGGCCTCGTCGGGCAACTCGATCGTGATCATTATCCTGCCTTGTATATCTGCGCGCGGCTCGGCCGCAACCTCCGCGTGCACCGTCCTCGGGCGGGTCCGCAGCATCACGGATTGCCCCAGCGGCAATCCGTTGATTCGGCCGGGCCGCCCTCCCTATGTTGCGGCATGGATGGAGCATTGGAAGCATGCCGGAACCCGCGCGCGTCGCGCTGTTGGTGACCTGCCTCGTCGATCTGTTTCGGCCGAGCGTCGGTTTCGCCGCCGTGGCGCTGCTGGAGCGCGCCGGCTGCACGGTCGAAGTGCCGCGGGCGCAAACCTGCTGCGGCCAGCCCGCATACAATTCCGGCGACCGCGCCGACGCCAGGCGAATCGCCCGCCAGACGATCGCCGCTTTTGTCGGATACGATTACGTCGTGGCGCCGTCCGGCTCGTGCGCCGGCATGCTGAAACGGCATTACCCGGCGCTGTTTGCCGACGATCCGGAAATGGCGGCCGAGGCCGAGGAGCTGGCGGCGCGCACGTGGGAACTGACGGCGTTTCTCGTCGATGTCCGCGGCATGACGGAGGTGGCGGCCCGCTGGGAGCGCGTCGCGACCTATCACGACGGCTGCTCCGGCCTGCGCGAACTCGCGGTCAAGGCGCAGCCGCGCCAACTCCTCGCCTCGGTCGCCGGCCTGCGGCTCGAGGAGTTGCCCGGCGCCGAGACATGTTGCGGCTTCGGCGGCACGTTCTGCGTCAAGTACCCGGAAATCTCCGACAAGATGGTCGGTGACAAGACGGCCGATATCGCCGCGACCGGCGCCGAAGCGGTGCTGGCCGGCGACCTCGGATGCCTGCTCAACATCGCCGGCAAATTGTCCCGGCTGGGGATTCCAATTGAGGTGCGCCACGTCGCCGAAGTTTTGGCCGGTATGGCCGACGACGTGCCGGCGATCGGTGCGCCCGACATTCGTCATTCCCGCGAACGTGGGAATCCAGGAACCGAGGCCGGGGCCGCTGTCCCTGGACCCCCGCTTTCGCGGGGGTGACGGAATGGTTTGATCGTGCAAGCGACCAGCCGCAGTTTCCCGGCCAATGCCCGCGCCGGTCTCGCCGACCCAACCCTGCAGCGGGCGCTGGCGCTCGCGCGCACCGGCTTTCCGCTGCGCCGGCAGCAGGCGATCGAGCGATTGCCGGAGTTCGAGGATTTGCGCGACGAGGGTCGCGCGATCAAGGACCACACGCTCGCGCATCTCGACTTCTATCTGGAGCTATACGAGCGCAATGTGACGGCGGCGGGCGGGCAGGTGCACTGGGCGAGCGACGCCCGCGAGGCGCGCCAAACGGTGCTCGACATCTGCCGCGCCGCCGGCGCCAAGATCGTCACCAAGGGCAAGTCGATGGTGGCCGAGGAGATCGGCCTCAACGAGCACCTCGAACAGAACGGCATCACCCCGGTCGAGACCGATCTCGGCGAATACATCATACAGCTGCGCCACGAGCCGCCGAGCCACATCATCGCGCCGGCGATCCACCTGATGAAGGAGCAGGTCGCCGACACGTTCCGCGCCGCGCATGGCGAGCTCGACCCGGCCCGCCCGCTCGTCGAGCCGCGCGAATTATGCGATGAGGCGCGCACCGTATTGCGGCCGCGCTTTCTGGCCGCCGATGTCGGCATCACCGGGGCCAATTTCCTCATCGCCGAGACCGGCTCCGGCATCATCGTCACCAACGAGGGCAATGGCGACCTGACGCAGACCCTGCCGCGCGTGCACATCGTCGTGACCGGCATCGAGAAGGTGGTGCCGACGCTGGAAGACGCGGCGACGTTGCTGCGCCTCTTGGCGCGCTCGGCGACCGGCCAGGAATTCTCGTCCTACACGACGGTCTCGACCGGGCCGCGCCGCCCGGGCGATCTCGACGGGCCCGAGGAGTACCATGTCGTGCTGCTCGACAACGGCCGCAGCGGGCTGCTCGGCGGCGAGTTCCAGGACATGCTGCGCTGCCTGCGCTGCGCCGCCTGCCTCAATCACTGCCCAGTCTACGCCGCGGTCGGCGGCCACGCCTATGGCTGGGTCTATCCCGGCCCGATGGGGGCTGTATTGACGCCGGCGCTGGTCGGGATCGGCGAGGCCGGGCATCTGCCCAACGCCTCGACCTTTTGTGGCCGTTGCGAAAGCGTCTGCCCGGTCAAGATCCCATTGCCGAAAATGATGCGGCATTGGCGCGAGCGCGAGTTCGCCCAGGGGCTGAGCCCGCCGGCATACCGCTCGGGATTGCGGCTGTGGGCGTGGCTGGCCAGCCGGCCGGCGCTCTACCATGGCGTCGCCGAAGTGGCCGGCCGCATGCTCGGCTGGGCCGGCAGAGGGCGAGGGCGCTTCCGCAGCCTGCCGCTCGCCGCCGGCTGGACCCTGGCGCGCGACATGCCGGCGCCGGAAGGCCGCAGCTTCCACAGCCTGTGGGCCGAGTACCAGCGGCACAGAGGGCGGCGATGAGCGCGCGCGCCAACATCCTCGCCAACATCCGCCGTTCGCTCGGGCGTGGGCCGGTGACCGCAGAGGCCGCCGCGATGCTGGTCGAGCGGGTCGCCGCGCATCGCCGCAACCTGATCCCGGCGCGCGCCGCCCGGCTCGACCATGCCGGCCGGATCGCGCTGTTCGTCCGGATGGCCGAGGAGGTGCAGACGAGTGTGGCGCGGGTTGCCTCGGAGGCGGACGTGCCGGCCGAGGTGGCGCGCTATCTCGCCGCCGAGAACCTGCCGGCCGAGTTGGTCATGGCGCCCGACCCGTCGCTCGACGCGATCCCGTGGCACGAGCGGCCGCTGCTGCGCCTCAAGCGCGGCAAGGCGGAGGCCGGCGACGCGGTGTCGCTGACCCCGTGCGTCACGGCGATTGCCGAGACCGGTACGCTGATGCTGACCTCCGGCCCGGGAACGCCGACGACCCTGAATTTCCTGCCCGACACGCATATCGTCGTCCTCCGGGCCGGGCAGGTCGTGGCGAGCTACGAGGACGGCTGGGACCTGGTGCGTGCTGCCGGTGCGATGCCGCGCACAATCAACCTGATCACCGGGCCGTCGCGCACCGGCGACATCGAGCAGCGCATCCAACTGGGCGCGCACGGGCCGCGGCGGCTGCACGTCGTACTGATCGAAGATGCCTCGGCTGCCGGCTGACGACGCCGGACTGTGGCAGCGCGCGATGCGCGATGTCACGCCATTGCGCGCGCCCAAGCGGGACCGCGGGCATCCTGCCCGCCCTGCCGCCGATGCGGGCGAGACGCCCGCGGTCCCAGTCCCCGTGCAGCCGCCGCTGGATCGCTTCGCCGGTCTCGA
>DATEKP010000369.1:0-5992 GCA_035277405.1 Allostellaceae bacterium
GCGGACAGCAGGTCGCCCGTGCCCTTGTGCTCGATGACCGGGCCGGTGGCGCAGATCGCGCGTGAAGCTGCCAATGCCTGCACGCGCGCGGCGATGTTGACGGTTTGCCCGAAATAATCCTGGCGGTCGTTGAGCACGACAGCGAGGCACGGCCCCTCGTGAATACCGATCTTCAACAGCAGGTCCTCGTGCCCGTGCTCGGCGTTGAAGGTGCGCATCGCCTCGCGCATGCGCAATGCCGCGGCGACGGCGCGGTCGGGCGCCGGGAAGGTCGCCATCACGGCGTCGCCGATCGTCTTGACGACGGCGCCGGCCTCGGCCGCGACGATCTCGTCGAGCACGCGGAAATGCGCGCGCACGAGGTCGAACGCGACGAGGTCGCCGACCCTGTCGTAGAGCTCGGTCGAGCCTTTGAGGTCGGTGAACAGAAAGGTGAGGCTGGTGATCTTGAGACGCTGGTTGGGGTCGAGCGTGTCGGTGCGGTAGATGTCGCGGAAGGTCTGGTTGGTCAGGAGGCGCTTGGCGCTGAGAAACGGCCGGCGGCGGCCGAGCAGGCCATGCAGTGCGTCTCCGGCGACCCACACGCCGGGCAGCACGCGCCGGTCGGTACGGTTGTCGAGCGACAGGCGCAGCGGTCCGGGGTGCAGTTCGGCGGTAGCGGTCGGCGATTTGACGGTGTTGAACACAAGCGACAGGGTCTGGCGTTCGCGGGTCGGCTCACCCTTGACGTCGATGAACTGGGCCGCATGGGTGACCGGATCGAACACGATCAGGAATTCGCCGCCGAGCTGCAGCGATAGCTGCGCGCGTTCGCCGGCCGGCAGTTCGAGCGTGTCGAGCGTGATTTCCTGCCCGATCCCGTCCAAATCCTCGGGCAGGTCCATGCCGGAGGCCCAGAAGATCTGCCGCATGTATTCGAAGAACGGCAGTTCGTCCGGCGTGTGCGCGGCGATCCGGCGGACCCGCCGGCTGACCGTGAACGTCACCTCGATCAGATCGTCGAGATTGGGCTGGTAGCCCGCGGCGCACAGGGCGCAGAGATACTCCTCGCGATCGACGCTCTTCAGCGTCGCGCTGGCGTCGAGCACGCCGCCGCAGCCGGGGCATACGACATTCCACGACAGTTCGAAAATGCCGAGCCGCGCGGCGTGCAGGAACGCGGTGATCACCCGCTCTTCCGGCAACTTCCGGCGTGTTGCGAAATCGAGCACGTTGACGCGGCACAGCAGGCGATCCGGCGCCTCGGCGACAAGGTGCTCGATCGCGGCGGCCGCCTCCGGGTCGGCGGCCTGCCGCAGCGCAGCGAACAGACCCTGGGTCTCGCTCGACAGGGATAGGCTCATGACTCGACGCCTCGTGGGAACGCAAAGAAGGGATGCGGATTTTCGGCCGGAAACATGTCGGCAGCGCCGGGTCGGGGTGCAACCCTTCGCCGCTTCAACCTGAGGGAGCCGCCGATGCAGGCAGATGCGGCGCTCGCCGCCGCGGTTTCAAGAAAAAGCCGGGCGGAACCCAAGGTTCCGCCCGGCCCGGCCCCGCGGTGAGGTGAAGCGCCGCAGGGCTTACGGTGCCTAACGTGGGTTAATCGTGAGCCGTTCCCGCCTACCTGGCGAGGCGGGTGCGCAGCCTGGCAATCGCCTCGAGGTGGTAGGCCGGATCGCCGGCGAAGCGCAGCACCAGATGGGTCACCCCGGCCGCGATCCAGTCGGCGAGCCACGCCGCGGCGCCCTCGGGCGAGCCGGCGTAGTTCGCCTGGCGAGCGCGCATCTCGGCCGCCGGACGGCCGTAATAGCTCGCCATGAAGGCGTCGAGGCGCTGTTCGGCGCGCGCCTTGTCGTCGTCGATCGCCAGTGTCAGGTAGACGGCGCCGGTCAGCCCAGCGGGATCCCGCCCGGCGGCGCGCGCGATATCGGCGATCTCCGCCCATTGGGCGCGCCAGCGCTCGGGGTCGGGCGCATTCGGGAACCAGCCGTCATAGAGCCGCCCGACCCGTTCGAGGCTGGCGCGCACCATGCCGCCGATCCAGATCGGCGGTCCGCCGGGTCTATGGGGCACCGGGCCGAGCGTCGCATCGTCCATCACCCAGCGGCCGTTCCAGGTGACGGGCTGGCCGCTCCACAATTCGCGGGCGAGGCGCAGCCCTTCGAGCATGCGCCCGACCCGCTTCTCGAACGGCACGCCGCAGGCCGTGAACTCGGCGCGAATATTCGGGACGTCGCTGGCGATGCCGACGCCGAGGATGAAGCGCCCTTCGCTGATCTGGTCCAAGGTCGCGATGCCGTGAGCGAGCACGACCGGGTTGCGCAGCGCCGGCAGCAAGACCGCAGTGCCGAGCTCCACCCGCCTGGTGCGCGCTGCGACTGCCGACAGCAGCGTCAGCGGCTCGTGCCGCGGCCGCGCCAGGATCGAATCGCCGACCCAGATCGAATCGAAGCCGAGGCCCTCGGCGCGCTCGGCCAGAGCGATCAAGGGCGCCGCCTCGGGACGGCCCTGCATGACTCGTTCACGGGTCGGCAGCAGGTATCCGATGCGCACGGCCATCATCGCCTCCTATCTGACAGCGGAATTCCAAGGGGGCACGGTCTTCCCGCCCGCCCTCGCATTGCGCCGGGGGATGTCATATATCTTGACAGGTCGAAAGCGGCCACGGCGAGGATGGCGGATGCCGGTCGACGATCGCGCGGAGGCGGATCGTTTCCACGAGGAATGCGGCGTGTTCGGCATCTGGGGCCACCCCGACGCGGCGGCCCTGACCGCGCTCGGCCTGCACGCCTTGCAGCACCGTGGCCAGGAATCGGCCGGCATCGTCGCCTATGACGGCGGGCAGTTCAGCGCGCATCGCGGACCGGGCCACGTCAGCGACAATTTCAGCTCGAAGGAGGTCATCGACGGGCTGCCCGGCAACGCCGCGATCGGTCATGTGCGCTATGCGACGACCGGCGAGGTGGCGCGGCGCAACATCCAGCCGCTGTTCGCCGATTTCGAGTTCGGCGGCCTCGCGCTGTGCCACAACGGCAATCTGACCAATTCCTACCAGCTGCGCCGCCAGCTGGTGCGGCGCGGCAGCCTGTTTCAATCGACCAGCGACACCGAAGTCATCATCCACCTGATTGCGACGAGCTTGAAGGAAACGGTGGTCGAGCGGCTGACCGACGCGCTCAAACAGGTCGAGGGCGCCTACTCGCTGGTCGCGTTGTCGCAGCAGGCGGTGATCGGTGTGCGCGACCCGCTCGGCGTGCGCCCCCTGGTGCTCGGCCGCCTCGGCGAGGCGTGGATCGTGACGTCGGAAACCTGCGCCCTCGACATCATCGGCGGCGAATTCGTGCGCGATGTCGAGCCGGGCGAGATCGTCACGCTGAGCCCCGCCGGCCTGCGCAGCGAAAAGCCGTTCGCGCCGGCGAAGGAGCGGCTCTGCGTCTTCGAGTACATCTATTTCGCGCGGCCCGACAGCGTTCTCGAAGGCAAGAGCGTCTACGAGGCGAGGAAGCGCATCGGCCGCGAATTGGCGCGCGAGGCGCCGGTCGCGGCCGACATCGTCGTGCCGGTGCCCGATTCGGGTGTGCCGGCGGCGCTCGGCTACGCTCAGGAATCGGGGCTGCCGTTCGAGCTCGGCATCATCCGCAACCATTATGTCGGCCGCACTTTCATCGAGCCGACCGACCAGATCCGCCACCTCGGCGTGCGCCTCAAGCACAACGCCAATCGCGGCGACCTGAAGGGCAAGCGAGTCATCCTGGTCGACGACTCGATCGTGCGCGGCACGACCTCGACCAAGATCGTCGAGATGGTGCGCAACGCCGGCGCCCGCGAGGTGCACATGCGCATCTCCAGCCCGCCGACGACGCACCCGTGCTTCTACGGCATCGCCACGCCCTCACGCGACCAGCTCTTGGCCGCCCGCTTCGATGTCGAGCAGATGGCGCGTCATATCGGCGTCGATAGCCTCGCCTTCATCTCGATCGACGGCCTCTACCGGGCGATGGGCGAGGATTCGCGCGACAAGCTCGCGCCGCGCTTTTGCGACGCCTGCTTCACCGGCGACTATCCGGTCCGCCCGGCCGACGCCGACGCCGGCAAGGTGTCGGTGCAGTTGTCGCTGCTCGCCGAGACCGCCTGATAGCGGGATCTCCCCGGACAAACGTCCGTGCGTCCTTCGAGACGCCCGCTGGCGCGGGCTCCTCAGGATGAGGCTTTGTCTTAATGCCATCAAAGATATGCCTCATCCTGAGGAGCGCCCGTGGGGCGCGTCTCGAAGGACGCACTACAGGCCTTGCAGCACGACCGAGGAGGCAGCGATCGCGTCTGAGCGGCCGGAATTGGCGCCGGCTGCGGCCGTTCTCTCGTCCGTGACAATCCACGCTTCGGAGACCCACTCGGCCGGCCGCGCCGACCGCAAGCAGCCGGTATCGGTGGTCTTCGGGGCGCTGATGCTGGTCATGCTGCTGGCTTCGCTCGACCAGACGATCGTCGCGACCGCGCTGCCGACGATCGTCGGCGAACTCGGCGGCCTGGCGCACCTGTCGTGGATCGTCACCGCCTATCTGTTGGCGACGACTGTCGTGACGCCGCTCTACGGCAAGCTCGGCGACCTGTTCGGCCGCAAGATCGTGCTGCAATCGGCGGTGTTACTGTTTCTGCTCGGCTCGGCGCTGTGCGGCATCAGCAACTCGATGGGCGAATTGATCGCCTTTCGGGCATTGCAGGGCCTTGGCGGCGGCGGGCTGATGGTGACGACAATGGCGGCGGTCGGCGACATCGTCTCGCCGCGCGAGCGCGGCCGCTATCAGGGGATTTTCGGCGGCGTGTTCGGGTTCTCCACAGTCGTCGGGCCGCTGATCGGCGGCTTCTTTGTCGATCACCTGAGCTGGCGCTGGATTTTCTATGTCAACCTGCCGCTCGGCCTGGTCGCAGTCGCGATCATCGGCTGGGTGTTCCAGGCGCCGCGCCTCCACCGCCACCCGACGCTCGACGCCGCCGGCGCGGCATTGCTGGCGGTGACGCTGACCGCGCTCATTCTGTTCACCAGCCTCGGCGGCCACAGCGTCGCCTGGACCTCGCCCGCGGCGCTCGGGATGCTGGCCGTCGGGCTCGGCGCGCTCGCCGGCTTTATCGCGGTCGAGCATTTCGCGGCGGAGCCGATCCTGCCGCTGCGGCTGTTCCGCACACGGGTTTTTGCGGTCTCCTGCGCGATCGGTTTTATCGTCGGCCTCGCGATGTTCGGCTCGGTGACCTACATGCCGGTTTATCTGCAAGTCGTGAAGGGGGTGAGCCCGTCGACGGCCGGTCTCGAACTGACCCCGATGATGGCCGGGGTTCTCGTCACCTCGATCGCCAGCGGCCGCATCATCAGCCGGATCGGCCGGTATCGCCCGTTTCCGATCGCCGGCACGGCGGTCATGACGGTGGGCCTCCTCCTGCTGGCGACGCTCGGCGCGGCGAGCGCCACATGGCTCGCCTCGGCTTATATGCTGGTGCTCGGCCTCGGTCTCGCCATGGTCATGCAGGTCTTGATCCTGGCGGTGCAGAACGCCGTCGATTATCGCGAACTCGGCGTTGCCACCTCGGGCGCGACCTTGTTCCGCTCGATCGGCGGCGCGATCGGCACCTCGATCTTCGGCGCGATCTTCACCGCCGGCCTTGCCGCTGGTCTCGCGCATGGCCTGCCGGTCGGGACAAGCCTGCCGAGCGCGATGGAGCCGGCGCAAATCGCGGCATTGCCCGACACCATCCGGACGGCTTACCTCGGGGCTTTCACCGCCGCGCTGCACCCGGTATTTGTCGTCGCCGCGGCGCTGGCGGCGCTCGGGTTTGCGCTGTCGTGGCTGATGCAGGACGTGCCGCTGCGCGGCCCGGCGCGCGGCGAGGCGATCGGCCAAAGCTTCGCGATGCCGCGCGACGCGACCTCGCTCGACGAATTGCAACGCATCGTCGGCCGGCTGATCCGCCGCGAAAACCGCTGGGAATTGTTCCGCCGGGTGGCGGACGAGGCCGA
>DATEKP010000370.1:0-5157 GCA_035277405.1 Allostellaceae bacterium
CGGTTAGCCGGCGAAACCGGGTTCAGGGCGAACGGCTATGCTGATCATTGCGGGATCGCAATGTCATCGTTAATCGGCGGCCGCAAGGGGCGACCGCCTTACCGTGACATTATATCACGATATCCCCCAGTCCGGAGCGAAACGGCGCGGCGTCATCGCGCCGGATTACGCGGCTGACCGGCTGCGGCGGGTGTCGCGCGGAGCGCCGGCGCGGCGGCGCAATTCGGTCTCCGCCGGGATCGCCTGCGTCGGGCGCGGCGCGATCTCGTCGTCGATGTCCATCAGGCGGCGCAGCTGGTCACGCCCGCGCGATAGTCGCGAGCGCACGGTGCCGACCGGCACCTGCAAGATCAGCGCGACCTCCTCGTAGCGCATGCCTTCGAGGCCGACCAGCAGGATCACCTGACGCTGTTCCTGCGGCAATTTATCAATCGCCGCTTCGAGATCGCGCAATTGTAGCATCCCCATCGCGCTCGGCAGCACGGTAAGCACCGGCGCCATCTCCTCGACTGCGACATTGACGCCTTCGCGTACCGAACGCCGCACGTCGTTGACGTGCTGGTTATGCAGGATCGTGAACAGCCAAGCCCTCAGATCGGTGCCGGGCTGCCACAGATGCTGCTTGGCGACCGCCCGCGTCAGGCAGCTCTGGACGAGATCGTCGGCCCGCGACACGTCGCGCGTCAGGGCCCGCGCGTAGCGCCGCAGCCGCGGAATTTCCGCTTCGAGCAGCCGAGCGAAGTCGTTCATCGGAAACCTCGTACCTTGCTTCCGCGCTCCGGCAAGCCGGCATCGCGTTAACGCACGATATAGAGGCTCCATGTAACCCTATGATGTACCGTGATCGGCGCCTCGGTAAATTGTTGTAACCTTTTTAACGATACCGGAGTCCGGCCGGTGAACGCGGCCTCGTTTGTAACGGAACGCAGGTACCGCCGCGCGGCATTCACACCAGCGCCGCGGCAAACCGTGCCGCCGCCAGAAGCAGAAACAGCCCGAACGCGATTTCGAGCCGGCGGCGCGGCAGGCGGTGCGCAAGGCGGGCGCCGAACGGCGCGACATAGCTCGAGATCGGCGCGATCAGGACGACGCCGACGATCGAAACGAAGCCGATCGACAAGGGTGGCAGCAAGGCACGGTGCAGCAGCCCGGCGAGCGCGTAGCCGACGGTTCCGGCCAGCGTGATCGGCACGCCGACGCCCGACGCGGTCGCCACCGCCTGGTGAATCGATTTGCGATAAAGCGTCAGGATCATTGTAACGAGCGAGCCGCCGCTGATCCCCATCAGCGCCGAGCCGAGGCCGACCAGAAAACCGTAGCCGCGCATCGCGAGGCCGCCCGGCAGATCGCTGCCGAGCACCCAACCCTCGCGCCCGAACAGCAGCTTGCCGGCGATCACGCACGCAATCAGCGCGAATGCCGCCTCGAATAGGCCCGCCGGTGCAATTGCGGCGGCCGCGGCGCCGAGCGCGACGCCGACGATGGACGGCACCGCCCAGGCGCGCATCACCTCGGGCAAGGCAAGGCCGTGGGCGCGGTGCGCCTGATACGAGCGCAATGCCGTCGGCACGATGATCGCCAGCGAGGTGCCGATGCACAGCTGCATGCGCACCGCATCCGGCACGCCGAGCAGGCGGAACACTTCGTAGAGCACCGGCACGATGATCGCGCCGCCGCCGATGCCGAACGTGCCGGCGAGCAGCCCGGTGGCAATGCCCGCGGCGATCGTCGCGAAGACCAGCCCGGCGAGGTCGCCGATCGATGCCGCCATGTCTACCCGGGATTTGTCGCCGTAAAGCCGTATGCGTTCGGCGCCGCACGATAGGGCGTCGAGGACAACGCCGGCAATGGCGGTCGGCGTATCGGATCGGCTATCGTCGATCGAGGATGTCGTTACTCGGGCCGATATACCCAAACCGCCGCAAAGAACCGGCTCCGCCACGCCGGGGCGGCGGGGACCGCAAATGGCTGAAATTGCTCTTGGCGGGGGCCGCCTGCCTGCTTGTGGTGCTGCTCACCCACGTGGCGGAGGCCCTGCAAATCCTTCCCTGGATGGGATGGGGGCTGCCGAACAGCCCAGGACATTACCTCGATCTGGGCAGCGCTGTGTCGGCGGCGGTGCTTTTCCCCGCGGCCTGCATCGCGCGCCGCCTGTCGAAATGATGTTGTAGCGGGAGACGAAAACGATGGCCGTCGTCGAAACCGAAGGGCACGGGCAGGTCCTGGTCGTGCGCATGAACCGCCCGGAGCGCCTCAATGCGCTGAACCAGGAAATGCGCACTGCTCTCGCCGAGACCTGGAGCGAGTTCCGCCGCAGCGACCGCTTCGAGGTCGCGGTCTTCACCGGCGCGGGGCGCGGCTTCTGCGCCGGCGAGGACATGAAGGAGTCGTTAGCAGCCGGGCAGCCGGGCGGCCGCCGCCCGGCGACCGAAGACCCTTACATGACCGGCGCCCTGGAAAAGCCGGTCATCGCGGCGGTCAACGGCTATGCGATGGGCGGCGGATTCATGCTGGTGGAGCGCAGCGACCTGCGGGTCGCAGCCAAGGGCGCCGTGTTCGAGGTCTCCGAAGCCAAGCGCTGGCTCTTGGGCGGCTACAACCACGGCCACATCGCCAACCTGCCCTATCCGATCGCGCTCGAAATGGCATTGGGCTTCCGCTTCACGGCCGAGCGGTTCTACGAAATCGGGTTTCTGAACCGCCTCGTCGAACCTGACGAACTGCTGCCGAGCGCGCTGGCGATGGCCGAGCATCTCTTGACCCTGCCGCCGGCCTCGCGCGTCAACACCGTTCATATGATGCGCCAGATGCGCCCTACCCCGACGGAGGAGCAGCGGCGCCTTGCGGCGCTGCTGCACGAGCACGGCGCCAAGAGCGACCTGATCGAATCGCGCGCCGCCTTCGCCGAGAAGCGCCGGCCCAATTTCAAGGGATGGGACGACCCGGCCGACCGCTACCGGCTGCCGAGGCTCGACGCCGCCGCGGACGGCTGAGGCGGCAAGACCTCGCCCGCGTTGCCGGACAGCGCCCGCAAACCCGCACGCAACTCCTCGGAAGCGCCGTCGAGGCATGTGTCGAGCGCCGCATGCGTGCGCTGCCACACCGGCAGGGCCGACGCCAACATCGCGCGGCCTGGCGGGGTCAGCACAAAATAACGGGTGCGCCTGTCGCGCTCGCCGACGCTCGCGCCGACCATGCCACGCCTTTGCAGCGGCTTCAGATTGGCGGTCACGGTCGTGCGGTCCATCGCGAGAACAGCCGAGACGGCACCGAGGCTCGCCGGCTCAGGGCGGTTCAGCGCCATCAGCAGCGAGAATTGCCCGCTGGTCAGGCCGAGCGGCCGCAATGCCGCGTCGAAGCGCCGCGCCACGGCGCGCGCGGCACGCTGCAGGTGCAGGCACAGGCAGGTGTCGCGCACCCGCAATGTGGTCGCAAAAGGTACTTCGTCGTCGATTGACATCGCCAGGATTATGTTGATATCAACTTTTCTCGTCAAGCCAAACGACGGGAAGAGGGGACGGCGCGATGCGCTTCATGCTGCAGGTCAGGGCCAACCCGGACAGCGAAGCCGGGATCATGCCGAGCCGCGATCTCGTCGCCGCAATGGGCAAGTTCAACCAGTCGATGATCGACGCCGGCATCATGCTGGCCGGTGAGGGCCTGCATCCAAGCTCGCAAGGCGCCCGCATCGCCTATCAGGGCGACAAGCGCACCGTTATCGACGGACCGTTCGCTTCGCCTGACGAACTGATAGCCGGCTTCTGGATCATCGACGTCAGATCAAAGGACGAGGCGATCGACTGGGCGAGGCGCGCGCCGTTCCAGGGCGGCGTCGTCGAGGTCCGGCAAGTGTTCGAGGCGGCGGATTTCCCATCCGAGATCATGCCGCCCGAAGAGGCCGAGCGCGAGCAGGCCTGGCGCAACCAACTGCAGAACCCGCGGCGCTGACCTCGGTTCGGAAATGCCGACCGTGATCTTCACCCGCGCGCTGGAGCGCTTCGTCAAGGCGCCGCCCGGCACGGTCGCCGGAGAGACGCTCGGCGAGGCGCTCGCCGCGGTGTTCGCGCAGCGGCCGGGATTGCGCGGCTATGTGCTCGACGACCAGGGCGCGTTGCGGCGGCACGTCGCGGTTTATGTCAACGGCCGGCCCGCCGCGGATCGCGTCGGATTGACGGACCCGCTGGGACCAAACGACGAGATTTACGTATTCCAGGCGCTGACCGGCGGCTGAGGAGGAGGGGTGATGGCGGAGCGGGTTTACGTCGGCACGCGCAAGGGTTTGTTCGAGCTGGCGCACGGCGCCGGCGGCTGGGAGATCGCCGACGCGCAGTTTCTCGGCGATCCGATCAGCGCCGTGCTGGCTCTGCCGGACGGCGCCCTCTACGCCGCGCTCGATCTCGGCCATTTCGGCGCCAAGCTGTGGCGCCGCGGCCCCGAGGGGAAATGGCAGGAGATCGCGGTGCCGGTGTTTCCGCCGAAGCCGCCGGGCAGCGACGACGACCCGCATCCCTGGTCGCTCGGCAAGATCTGGGTCATCGAGCCGGGCGGCGTTCCCGACCGGCTGTGGGCCGGCACGATGCCGGGCGGGCTGTTCCGCTCCGACGATGGCGGCGGGTCGTGGTCGCTCAACGAGACGCTGTGGCATATGCCGGAGCGGCGGCAATGGATGGGCGTCGCCGGCGGCGAGCAGCCGGGCATCAACTCGGTACTGATCGATCCGCGCGATCCCGACGACATCCGCGTCGGCGTCTCGACGGCCGGAATGTGGGCCAGCAGCGACGGCGGCGCCTCGTGGCATATCATCAACCGCGGCATGTACAACGAATACATGCCGCCCGAGCAGCGCGAGGAGCCGATCGCGCAGGACATTCACCGCCTGTCGCGCTGTGCCGCCCATCCCGACGTCGTGTGGTGCCAGCACCATAACGCCGTGTTCCGCTCCGAGGATGGCGGCGCCGGGTGGCGCGAGCTGACCGCGATAACTCCGGCGAAGTTCGGATTTGCCGTCGCCGCGCACCCGCGCGACCCCGACACTGCGTGGTTCGTCCCGGCGGTCAAGGACGAGCGGCGCATCCCGGTCGACGCCAGGCTCGTCGTCGCGCGCACGCGCGACGCCGGCCGCAGCTTCGAGGTGCTGCGCCGCGGTCTGCCGCAGCG